>JBDRUL010000060.1:0-6806 GCA_039801305.1 Caldifarciminota bacterium
GGGCACGCCCTACGGCGGCTGCGTGCCAGACTATAATCAGTGCGGTATCGAGAACGTCTCGGGCAGGCTGGGCTTGAATTACCTGAACGGAAACCTGCCGCCGGGGAATATGTACCATCCGGAACTGGCTGTGAAGTTTATTCCGCCAGAGTCGACGACTTATCAGGTACACGATGCCGGCGTCCGTAACGCGATAAACGACCGGTCGGGTGGAACTTTCTCCGTCGTAAATCGGCCGCTGAAGCTCTGGTGTGTGGTGCAGAATTACGGGAACCAGCCGGAGCAGCCGTTCAAGGTCTATATGCGGATACTGCGGCAGAACGGGTCTGAGGCGTATAAGGATTCGGCGATGACGAGGGCGCTGAGCCCGGCAGAGACCGATTCGCTTAACTTCCCAGACTGGGTGCCGACTACGGCTGGAGTGTACACGATAAAGAGCTGGACTCGGCTGCCCGGGGATGCGGTGCCGGTGAACGATTCAGCGATTGTGGAGCTGCGCACAGTGACGATACCGGCAACCTTGACATATGATAAGGGTACTGCAACGAACTTCATGTCTTGGAATGGCCCGGGCGGATTTGGGAACCGGTTTGTACCGCCCGTCTATCCGTGCTCAATCACAGGCGCGCGAATGTATATGGCGGCAACCACGCCCACCTCAGTGGCGATGGCGATTTTCGACGATAACGGTCCGGACGGCAGTCCGGGTGATACACTTTATCTCACCAGGGTGGATGTTTCAGCTCAGAACTGGTACACGATATCGCCGCCACAACCGATTGTGATTACCGAAGGCGCCTTCTTTGTAGGTGCGATGTCGGCGGTTTCGAGCTCACCGTCATTCGGGATGGATTCCGTACCGCCGCTTTCGTATCAGGGTTGGGAGTATACCGGTGTTTGGGCAGTGAGCCGGGATGCGACGATGCGGGATGTGATGGCAAATGCCAATATCACAGGACCGGTGGGCGTGAACCAGTGGCTTGAGCCGGAGCGCTCAATGATGCCGGTCGAGATTGCGGTCAGTCCGAGCGTGCTGGGCAGCAGTGCCCGGTTGCGGCTTCTGAATTCGCGCGAGGTTGAGACCGGCATCGGCATCTACGATGCGACCGGTGCGCTTGTGCGCGAGCTGGCTCTTTCAGGCAATGAGGCGGTGCTGGAGCGGAGAGGTCTTACCGCCGGTATTTACTTTGCCAGAGCGCTGGGAGTAGAGTCTTCGGTTGCCAAGTTTGTGATCGGGCGCTAGGCGCACAGTTTCTGCGGTGCCGGCTCTTCTGAGTCCGGCACCGTTTCTATTTGGGCGGGATGAACCCGTCAGTGCAGCGGAAGGAGTTGAGAGGAAGAGGCTGGAGATGCCTTTCGACAAAGTTGAGAGCAAGCGCGGGTATATGTATTGGAAGTTCAGCTAACCGTGAGAGCTTTGCTGCGGGCGTGAAGATGAGCTTAAGTAGCAGCTGGCGCTCTTTTTCGTTGAGCCGAATCAGGTGGCTGTCGTCGGTACTGCAGGCAGCACAGAGAATACCACCGCGGCTGGCATCGAACCAGCTGGCTTCAGAGAGTCTGCCAGCACAGGCGACACAGCGGGAAAGTTCGGGCCGGAACCCCAGGAAGCTGGCGGCCTTAAGAAGAAACGAGGAGACCAGAGTGGAGGTCGGAGCACCGCCTGAGTCGAGTTCGCCAAGATAGGTAATGAGCAGGTGGAAGAGTTCAGGATTGGGATCGTAGGGGCGGATGCCGCGCAGACAGACTTCGGCCAACTGGCAGGCAGCAACGAACTTTACCGGGTCTCTTGCTACACCGGCAAAGGAGCGGATTAGTACGGCGTCGCTCAAGTTGTAGAGCTGGCGGTCTTCCCGAGAATAATAGATGATGCTAGAGAACGCCAGTCTGTCCAGAGCGGCGGCAAGCCGGCTGCGGGTTCGTCGGGCACCGCGGGCGATGCAGGTGATGATGCCAGATTCTTTGGCGAAGAGGGTGACGAGCAGACTTGTTTCACGGTAGCGTTGCCGTTTGAGACAGCAGGCTTCAGTGCGGACGATGCGGCGCATGCCGGGACTAGGCTTCGGAGCGTATTTCGCCGATGAGTTCCTCGAGCAGGTCTTCCAGAGTGACGATGCCGTTGACTCTGTCGTTCGAGTCGACAATCAGGCAGATGTGTTCGCCGGCGCGTTGGAGTTCACGCAGCACGTCCATTGCCCGGGCGTCTTGACTTACGCGCCTTGCCCGGCGGATGCGGAAGGTGGGTGCGAATAACATATCTTTCGCAAGAATCACACCGGTGATATTATCCGGGGTACCTTCATAGACCGGGATACGAGAATAACCGTTCTGTCGCACCGCCGTAATGACCGCACTCAAACCAGCATCGTGTGGTACCGAACAGATGCGGTGCAGGGGTATGGCAAGTTCGCCAACCTTTGTGCTGGAGAAGCGGAAAAGTCTTTCAACCAGCCCGGCGATCTTCTCGCCTGAGCTTGTCATACCGGCACGGCGCCGGAGCGCGGCGAGGAAATCCTGATGTGTAAGTGTGAAAGGACGGTGCCGATCGGCGGTGCGGGGCAGCACTAAGCGGCTGATGAGAGTGAGTCCAAACACCGCTGGTGCAAACACGATACGGCTAGCATTGAGAATGAACCCGGCCAAACGGAGCCAGCGGTCAGGAATTGCCTGCGCCAGAGCCTTGGGCAGATACTCTCCCAAGACCAGCGTGAGCGTGACGACCAGTACGATCGCAATCGGTGCCGCGGCGGCACCGAAGGTCTTGCCGAAGAAGCGGGAGGCGATCGCAGTGGCGAAGACAGAGCAGAGGTTGGTTCCGACTATGGTGGTAATCAGGGCCTGGTCACGATTGTCAAGGCACTGAAGCGCCATACCGGCACCGGCGACGTGGCGATTGAGCCAATTGACAAGCCTGACCCAGTTGGCGCGGTAGAGCGCGGTTTCAGAGCCGGCGTAGAACCCGGTTCCGAAAATAAGGACCAGGGTGGCGAGGAGTTCCATCTAGTCCTTCTGTGCGACAGGTCTGATGAGTACTCTTTCGAGCTTTCTACCGTCGGTCTGGTGCACCAAGATGAGCAGGCTGCCAAATCGCAGAGAGTCGCCTGTCTGTGGCAGCCTGCCTAGACGCTCGGCGATGAAGGCAGAGAGACGTTCGTGGGGAATTCCGGCAAAAGCGTTGCGGAAAAGTCGGTTGAGGGTGGCGATATCGATCTCGCCGTCTACCAGATAGCTGTGGGCGTCGTATGGGCACCAAGGCAGCTCTTCGGCCACGTCCTGTTCGTCGGTGATCTCACCGAACACCGCCTCCAGCAGGTCTTCCAACGTAACGATGCCTGCGGTCTGACCGAACTCGTCAACTACGACTGCGATGTGTGAGCCTTTGCGACGGAGCTCATCGAGTAGCTCCAGTAGTCGTTTGACCTCGGGGACAAAGAAGGGCTGTCGGGCAATAGAGCTGGCGGGAGCGTCCGGGTCCGCGGTAAGCAGTTCCTTAGCGTAGACGATGCCAGTGATGTGGTCAAGCGAGCCGTGATACATCGGCAGCCTTGAGAAGCCGCTGCTGCGGGCGGTGGCGGCGGCGTCGCGGACCAACGCACTGTCCGGAACGCCGACGATGTCAATCCGCGGCGTCATTACCTCAGAGACAGTACGTTTCTCAAGGCCGATAAGTCTTGAAAGGATTTCTTCTTCACCTGGCGCCAGTATCCCCCGTTGGTAGCCGATCTCGATCATCGTGTGCATCTCGTCGTCCGAGAGCAGTTCCGGGTCGCGGCGAAGCAGCGCAAGTCTCGAACTAAAATGTACCAGCAAAGATGTGAACGGCCGCAGAAGCAAGTGGACCGGTTCAATCACGGGTAGCGCAAGAGCCGCGAATCTCCGCGGGAACCGGCTGGCGAGGAGTTTGGGTGTCACTTCGCCGAAGAGTAGCAGAACGGTAGTCATCAAGATACCAGCAGCAGTCAGCACGATCGTCTGGTTGTAGCCGGTGCGCCGAGAACAGTCGAGGGTAAACAGGGTGAAAAGTGAAGAGGCAGAGGTGTTGACCAGCAGGTTTGCAACGAGAATAGTCGCCAGTAGGCGGGGTGGATCCTGCAGTAGCCCGGACAGGCGTTGGCTGGAAGAAAAGCTTGCTGTGCGCAGCGATCCGCGGCTGCCCGGGTAGCTGACGAGCATAGCGGCTTCTGATCCGGAGAAGAGAGCAGAAAGCCCGACGAGTACGGCGACCGCAATCAGATACCAGTGCACTTCCCGCTTGCCTAGTTTGTGCCGAGCAGTTCTTGTTCGTATACGGGCATCTGGCGATGGGATAGCCCGGCAAGATGCAACAGTCCGTGCAGTGCCAGACGCCGGAGTTCGCTGCCAAGGGTCACCTGATACTCTTTTGCTTGGCGCCGGGCAGCGTCCCGGTTGATGTAGACTTCGCCGAGGAGTCTGGCTCGAAGGGGTCGGCTCGGTGAGGGCGGTTCTTCAAGAGGGAACGCTAGCACATCGGTGGGTCGATTCCGTCTCAAAAACTGGCGATTAAGAGCAAGGATGTACTGATCTTTCACCAGTACGATATTGATAGTTCCTCTGAACGTGGGAAACTGACAGGATAGAATCCGTGCGAATCGCCGGACATCGGCAATCAGCCGGCGGTTCCTTGTGCCGAAGATGCTAACCCGCACCGTTCTTCGGCTCGCCGTTTTCGTAAGCCCGGATGATCTTGGAGACCAGTGGTGGTCTGACAACATCGCCGCGGTCAAAGTGGACAATGGCAATTCCTTCGATGGAGCTGAGCAGTCTTTCTGCTTGGATCAGACCGGAGATATGCTGATGGGCGAGATCGATCTGGGTGATATCACCGGTCACGATCGCCTTGGAGTTCCAGCCAAGCCGGGTGAGAAACATCTTCATCTGACTGGAAGTGGTGTTCTGGGCCTCGTCGAGGATTATGTAGGCGTCAGAGAGGGTGCGTCCACGCATGAACGCCAACGGTGCAACCTCGATCAGCTCCTGCTCGATGAGTTGTCTTGCGCGCTCAAGTGACATCATATCAAAAAGCGCATCGTAAAGCGGCCGGAGATAAGGATCGATCTTTTCTTTGAATGTGCCTGGCAGATAGCCCAGCGACTCGCCGGCTTCCACCGCCGGCCGGGTGAGAACCAAGCGGCTGCAGGCTCCTGCGGAAAGCGCCGCCACTGCTGCGGCCACAGCTAGATAGGTTTTGCCCGTTCCTGCCGGTCCGATACCGAGCACAATATCGTTGTTAGCTATAGCGCGTAGGTACTCGTGCTGATTTGGGGTCTTGGCGACGACGAGCTTGCGAGGTGTGCGTAGCGTCAGAGCTCCGCCTTGATCAGCACCGGTGTTCGCAGTCAGTCCGGCGATTTCGGCTCTGACGATGTCAGGCTGGAGCACTTGGCCGCTCCGGCAGCGTTTCTTTAGACGGTTGAAAAGCTCTATCAGCGCCTGACGTTCTGCCGGGGGGCCCTGCAGGCGGATGATGCCATCCCTGACAGAGATTCGAGTCTTGAAAGTGTCGAGGATGGCATTCAGGTTGGCATCAGCGGGTCCGAACAGGCAGGTTGGGTCGATATCGTCAGCTGGAATTGAGTAACGGATATTGCCGTCCGCAGTGGTACGGTCAGATTCGCTGGTACTTGCCAATGGGTATCCTAAGCAATGCTAGCTCAACAGTCAGCAGAGTCAAGAATCCGGCCCTAGCCGGTACAGGTCAGTCCGCCGGTCAAGAAGCACGTTGTTATGGGCGGTCACCTGCTTGTCTAGCGCTCTGTTGGGGTCGATATCTACTATCGCTAGCTCCTGCTGATCAGGGCTTGCCCTAAAGAGCACACGTCCATCCGGAGCGACTATTTGGCTGGTGCCGGTGAAGCGGAGGTGCTGACTGCCGATCTGTTCTTCGCCAGTCCGGCTTGATAGGATCCAATAGACACGGTTCTCCACCGCGCGGGTTATGGTTATCGACTGAGCATAATGCAGGATCAGGTTGGCGGGATGGCAGATAATCTGGGCGCCCCGCAGCGCGAGTGTCCGGGCAGCTTCAGGAAAGAAGTAGTCAAAGCATACAAGCAGCCCGATTTTGACGCCGTCCACATTGAAAACCGGAAAGGGGTCGTTGCCCGCAGTAAATAGGTTCTTCTCATTTCCGAACAAATGGGCTTTGCGGTACTTATGGATTGTGCCGCCGGTAGTTATGAGCAGGGCGGTGATATAGAACTTTGAGTCAGGGGATTTATCTTCAGCTTCGGCGATGCCCAAGACCAGATTGAACCTTCGCTGCTGACAGAGTCGCGTAAGCTCCACAATTTCTGAAGATTGCGGCACCATGATGGCGTTTTGGCATAATTCGGCGCGTGACGCGAATAGATAACCGCTGAGGCAAAGTTCAGGCAAGACGATTAGGTCAGCTTTCACTTCCTCGAGTCGGCCGGTGATCAGATCGAGATTGGCGCTGATATCCCCTCTCTTGGGCGAAAACTGCAGAAAGCCAGCACGCATTCGCTTGGTGATTATAGCGAACGTGGTTGGTCTTGGCAAGGAGACGCCGCGCTGCGGTTGATAACCTCAATACTGGCAATTTGATACGAAAATGTCGCACCACCCTCTGCATGTCGCACCGTTGCTTGACTCTGAGATCGTCCGGGATATAATTTACAATATCCACATGTCCGCGGGGAGTTATTGTCCTGATCAGGTTATAGCGGGTCGATACAGAATTTTAGCTTTTCTTGGTGGTGGCGAGAGTTCAGAGGTCTACAAGGTCAGCGATTTAGTGAACGGCCGTGTCGCTGCCCTCAAAATACTGC
>JBDRUL010000061.1:0-6747 GCA_039801305.1 Caldifarciminota bacterium
CCTGCCCATTCTCTGATTTGGGGTTCGAGGTCGGTAAAGACCTTCTGCGCCGGCGAGTCGGCTCCTGCCGGCAGTTCGTAGCGCTCGAGAACGTCGCGGATGTAACCGTCTGCGGTCATCGGACGATCCTGTTCCAGGATATGGAGTAGACAGTGCTCTGTCAAGTATGACATGCCAGCAGATTATGACCCGGCAGTAGTGGTAGCGATGACCAACATTGGAGTGAAAGGTCTTTCACAACTAACCACTTGACTGCAGACGACTTAGGCAAACAGAGCAGGAGGAGACCCCCCCACCCCGGGGGTGGTCTGGGGGACGGTATCCCGTGGGGTAGCTATTAGAGGTTTGTGGGTTCAAGGTATTGCACAGGTAACCGTGCCTTTGGAAGTGGGTTTGTTGCCAGATCATGCCCGGGCTATGAGTGGATAAGGTGATAACGGAGCATCAGCGGTTGCTGTATTTCTTGGAATGAGCGAGAGCAGAGGGTCGGTGGTATCTTTTGGTATTCCGGCTTGTCGGGCACTGGCTTGGTCGGCACGAGCTGTTGCAGTTCGCACAGGGTCTGTTGGAGCAATCGACGCGCTTAGTCAGGGAAAGACAGGGCTGGTATCAGTGGTGGAAGAGCCGGATGCCGGTGAAGATCATCGCGATACCATGTTCGTCGGCTGCCTTGATGACATCGGCGTCATGGGTCGAGCCGCCGGTCTGGATTATGTAGCGGATACCGGAACGGACAGCCCGGTCGATGTTGTCGCGGAACGGAATGAATGCGTCTGAGCTGAGTGACAGTTCCTGGAAGCGGGCAAGCCACTGCTCCTTTTCGGCTGCGGAAAGGGGTTCGGGTCTGGCTTTCAGGACAGTGCGCCAGTCCATGATACTCTGAGCTTCGAAACCGTTGTCAAGCCAGCATTCGACTGCCATCGCCTTCTGCTGACGTGAGATGCGTGGTGTCCACTGAAACGAGCGGATGCGGGGATGTAGCCGGAGCAGCCAGCGTTCAGCTTTGTCGCAGGCGATGCGGGTGCAGGCGATGCGGGACTGCTGACCCGCACCCACGCCGATTGCCTGACCATCCCAGGCAACACAGATCGAGTTGGACTGAGTGTACTTGACAACCAGTGTAGCGAGGAGCAGGTCCAGCCGGGCTTGCTCGGGTATTGTCCGGTTGCGGGTGACAGTGTTCTCCAGTAGCGCGGGTGTGATCCTGGCATCGTTACGGCTCTGCTCGAGCCAGACACCGAAGACCTGACGGACTTCGATCGAAGGGGGAGAGTAGTCGGGCTGGATCTCCAGAATCGGATACCTGCCTTCTTTCTTCTTACGAAGCAGTTCGAGAGCAGCAGGCTCGTAGCCGGGGGCAATGCAACCGTCAGAGACTTCGCGCCGGAGCAGTGAAGCCGTCGAGATATCTACGGTATCGCTGAGAGCTGCCCAGTCGCCGAATGATGACATGGGGTCAGCGCCCCTTGCCCGTACATAGGCAGCGGCGAGCGGCGAGAGACTGTTGGCCTCGACGCCGAGCGCGCAGGCAAGTTCTTCTGAGAGCGGTTTGCCGATAGCAGCGCCAGCAGGTGAGACATGTTTGAAAGAGGCAGCGGCAGGCAGACCGGAAAGCTCTTTGAGCTCCCTGACAAGCTGCCAGGAGTTCAGGGCGTCAAGGAGATTGATAAATCCCGGTTCACCGTTGAGCACACGGAAGGGAAGGCTGCCCTGATCCACGAATGCCCGGGCAGGTTGCTGATGGGGATTGATACCATAGCGGAGTCGGAGCTCGTCCATCAGGAGAAACCTAGTCCAGGTTGAGCTGAAGTCAAGCAGCCAGAGAGGTTGCGATTGCTGCCGATTGTGCTAGCATTCTGTGAAAGAGAGGAGTCAAAAATGACACAGGTTCTTTTCCTTGAAGGCAGCCCAAGGCATGGAAATACCGAACAGGTGACTGACTGGGTTATTGCTGGTATGGGGCGCAAGGCGAAGGTGCACAGAGTCCGCCTGATAGAGAAGCAGATCCACGAGTGTCAGGAGTGCTTCGGCTGTACCGGCGCGCGGAACAGGGCTGGTTGCCACCTGTCGGACGATATGGCTGAAATCTATGATCTTATTCTTGGTTCAGACCTGACCGCTTTCACCAGTCCGGTTTTCTGCTGGGGAGTGAGCGGTATCACCAAGCTGTGCATCGACCGCTGTTTTGCTCTGCTTAACGGCGAGAATCTGCTGAAAGGTTCGAAGCTGGCAGTGGTGCTGACTGCTGGGGGTGACCATTTTGATGGAGCAGATCTGGCAGTGGCGATGTTTGAGCGGTTGGCAAAGTTCGGGGGTATTGAGCTGGTCGGACGGTATGTGGTTGCCGACTGTCCCAGCGGCAGGTCGCTGCGGAACAATCGCCTGATTGAGAAGCAGTCAAGAGAATTCGGTCGTCGTCTGCTGCAGGCACTGAACGGATAGTTCTGTAATCCCGTGCGGGTCAGCGCGATACTTGCTGTTTCTGCATTTGTGCCGGTCATGGCCAGTGCACAACCGGCAGCGGTTAGCGGATTCGTGCGGGATCGTGCGACTGGCGAGCCGCTGGCTTATGCTAACGTCGTCATCGAAGGAACTGGTCTGGGCGCGGCTACTTCAGAGCGGGGTTACTTTTACATCGGGCAGATTCCTGCGGGTCGGCACGAACTAAGCGCTTCCTACGTGGGTTATGAGACTGTCCGACGACAGGTTGAGCTGGCGCCGGCGCAGGTGTTGAGTCTGGTGCTGGAGCTGCCACGGGCTGCAGTGGAGCTCGGTGAGGTACGGGTGAGTGCGGAACGGGCAAAGTTTGACCGGGAGGTGCAGATATCCGCGACCAGACTTGACACAAGGAGTCTATTGACTCTGCCCAGGCTTGGCGGTGAGGTCGATGTTCTCCGTACGGTTCAGCTGCTGCCCGGGGTGGTGATGACCTCGGATTTCTCCAACCGCCTCTATATCCGGGGCGGCAGCCCAGATCAGAATCTGATACTGCTGGATGGTATCAGCGTATACAACCCGTCGCACCTGTTCGGCATGTTTTCGCCATTCATTGCCGAGGCAGTGGCTGATGCAACGCTTCTGGCAGGCGGATTTCCGGCACAGTACGGGGGCAGGTTGAGCTCGGTACTTGATGTCGTCTCGCGCGAAGGGAACTCAAAGCGGTTGAGCGTCGACGGTTCACTTTCACTGCTTGCAGCCAGGGCGGTGGCAGAGGGCCCGATTCCGGGCGGATCGTTCCTTGTGGCAGGCCGAAGGACGTATCTTCCTGATCTCGTTCTTTCTGGACTCGGGGTTGAGGGGCTCGGTTACTACTTCTACGATGTGATGGCGAAGGCTAACTATACCCGCACGCCGGATTCGCGTCTTACTCTGGCTGGAATCTCGGCAGAAGACGTTCTCTCCTTCTGGGATCCGCAGAACCGGCAGGCAATGGATTCGAAGCTGCGCTGGGGCAATAACGGGGTGTCGCTGCGCTGGAACCGGGTTTTCACTCCGATCATCTACGGCGAAGTACTGGCAGCCTGGAGCAACTTCCGCTCGAGGTTCGATGTGGACTTCGGTGCGGGCGCCAGAGCGAAGTTCAAGTCAGACCTGATGGACTGGACACTGAAAGCCGACCTCACCTGGTATCTGGCAGATGCACACACCGTGCAGTTCGGAGCCGATGCCAAGTATGTGGGAAATGGGGCGCGGTTTGACTATGACACTATCGAAGTTGTGCATCGGGATACGCTGGTTCCGCTGGCGCTGTATGTTGAAGATAAATGGGAGCTGGTGGCAGAGAGAATTTTCCTGCGTCCCGGACTGCGGTTGGCGTTCGACCCGTACCGTTCAAGGTTCGAGCCGGAGCCCAGGCTGGGCATCAAGTTCCGTCCGGGAAAGAATACGGCGGTGAATGCGGCGATAGGCCGGTTTACGCAGCCGACTGTGGTGCTCAATTCGACTGAAGCACTCTTCTCGATACATGACATTTGGATTTCGGTTCCCCGTAAGTACCGGCTGCCTTCGGCTGTGCACTATGTTGCTGGTGTCGAGCGCTGGTTTGCTGATGATGTTCTGGGCTCGGTTGAGATCTATTACAAGGACTTCAGTAATCTACTGGAGACCCGTTACGGCGACTACTTCACTCCGCCTGAGTCGCTGCTGGTCGCTGACGGATACTCGGCCGGCTTTGAGCTGATGCTCCGCAAGACTCAGGGGCGGGTTCACGGCTGGGTCTCATACTCGCTTGCTTGGACAGAGCGTCAGATCGGCAACGAGGTATTCCATCAGCACTATGACCGTCGGCACAGCCTGAACATAGTTGCGACACTGCCCGGGTTGTACAGAGGAATTGACCTCTCGGCAAGGTGGACACTGGGTACCGGATTGCCCTATGCGGGTGCGGTCGGGTATGGGCACCGCTATGAGTACTATCCCCATGAGCATGATTATCACTGGCACTGGATGTTTGAGTACGGCGAAAGGGACGCGTTCCGGTATCCGGTGTATCATCGGCTTGATGCTGGACTTTCGAAGGTATGGCGACTGAGCTGGGGTGAGGTGAAGGGATTTCTGGATGTGATCAATCTCTACAACGCCAGGAATGTCCTGCTCTACTACTGGGAGAGAGCCGCAGATCAGCGACCGGTGCGGAAGTCGATTGGAATGATACCGATACTGCCGACTATTGGGGTTTCAGTCAGGTTCTAGACCAGAGATGCTGACGGTCATCAGACAGGCTAGAACTCGTGCAGGATTCTTCTGTTCGCTGGCACTAGCCATAACAGCTGCAAGCTGTGACCGCACGGCACCCAGCGAGTTCAGAGCGGAGCTGAATGTTCAGGTGATGCTCAGGCAGGGGCTGCACGATCGCGTCGAGATGCCGGTATTTGTCAACCGGACATATTCGATCTTTGAGGAGCCGCAGCACTCGCTTGCTGGTGCCGAGGTACTGATCTGGAGCCGGCAGTGGCCGGACACGCTGAGGTTTGCAGAGCAGACTATTTCTGGCACGACCGCCTACTACTGTACGACCATGGCGATGATACCGGTTACCGGTGGCGAGACCTGCTGGCTGCAGGTGATTCATCCGGATTTTGATACAGTCCGGGCAAGAACAATTGCGCCCGACACTTTCCGTATACTTTATCCTGCCACCGGCGACACGGTTTCCGACGGCGATTCGCTTGTGTTCCGGCGCAGTCGTAACGCCAAAGGCTACCTGATATCCTATGATTATCGGCTTGACGGTGACACTTGGCGGGGCTGGATTGCGTTTCCCAACGAGTCTATTCCTGGTTTGCCTTACGATACTGCTGTCATGCGGTTGCCGATGGTCTGGCTGCGTACGGTTGAGCCTGGACGGCCGTACCAGCTGGTAGTTGCAGCTCTGGACTCGAACTACTTCGAATGGGCAGGTGGTAGAGCCCAGAATCCGCGGCGAGACCGGCAGGTGCTTTCAGCCGGGATTTCTGGTGGCGTTGGCGTATTCGGCTCGATATGTGAGCAGGCCTGTACCGTCTACGTGCGACAGGACAGTGCCGGCCGGCGTTGTTTGAGACAGATTGATTCTGGCTATTTTCCCTTGAAACGCAGCAACAGGTAGTCGAAGGACGTGCCGGGTCGGCAGGCATAGCCGGCAGCCAGCAGACCGTCTGACAGGACCGATAGTGCGATTACCTTTGACTCGCCGGTGCCGCCACCGCAGTACCGGGATTCCCAGAGCAGGCGGTTGCTGATCGAGTCAGCGTCAGAATCTGTAGTGGACAGCGCCAGTACGACAAGGTCAGGATAACCGGTAAGGCCATCTGAAGATCCGCCGACATATATTCTGTCTGCCGCAGCTGCTACTGCTGAGCCCCGGTCGGCTCCGTTGCATTCACCGTTGTAGCGGTGTGACCAGCAGAGCCTGCCTGAAGGTGTGTAACTGAGTGTGAGGATGTCGAATGAAGCCGCCGCAGTAGATTGCCCGGTTACGACGATATTGCCAGACGAGTCAAGGCAGACAGCGGAGGGAATGTCTACACGACCGGCAGCGTCAAACGTCTGCTGCCAACGTGCCCTGCCCAGCGTGTCAAAGAGACCAATATAATAGTCGAAGCCGGTAGTGCTGCCGGTGGCCGCGCCGATGACAATCGGCTCGTCTCTGAAATTGAGCAGAAGCCCGGTGGGGAAGTCCGACTTATGGCCAGGGCCGTCTATGGAACGGCGCCAGATCAGACGTCCCGTAGGCGAGTACTTGAGCAGTGCGATGTCGGTTGACCGGTAACTGTTCGTTACTTTGGCAGCGACATAACAGTTTCCAAACTTGTCCACGGCAATGGCGATCCCGCCGTCGTCGAGATACGCACCGCCATCAATGATCCGTGTCCAGATGGTATCGCCTGCCGACGACAATCGGACTATAACCACATCCGCGTCGCGCCTTGAAGCATTCTGACGGTTAGGGGCAGATCCAGTCAGGTAGATCGAATTGTCGCAAGCCACTGCTGACGCTGTCAGCCTGTCATCACCGTGATTTGAGAGGTCACAGCGCCATGACCAGAGCTGTTTGCCGTCAGGATTGTACTTGACGACTTGGAAGTCCCAGTCCATATGAAGGCTGGCAATGGTGCCGCCACATACGACTAGGTTGCCGGCATTGTCAAGCGCTGACGCCCAGATGCGGTCTTCACAGTTGAAGTCCGAGCCGTGGCGGGCGGTCCAGAGGGTCTCGCCAGAGAGACTCGCCTTTACAGTCCAGAAGTCAAAGTCGGTTTGCGGGTT
>JBDRUL010000062.1:0-6724 GCA_039801305.1 Caldifarciminota bacterium
CCTTCCAGATCCAGCGACCGCACAACTCTGTTCCTGCCACTGAGCAGGATAACGCCCATCAGCCCAGCAGCAACCAGACCCGAAACACCGAGCCAGAATGGCTTGAACAGGAGAGTCTGTCGCAAACCACGGGGTGCATGACCGGTCTGTTCCCTGATACGAAGCCAGACCGAACCCGGAACATCGATATCTGCCATCTGCCGCGCAGCAGTGCAGAGCATGGTCAATTCTGCAGTCCGCTGACGGCAGTCAGAACACCGGCTGAGATGCTCTCTCACTGCCAATGCCTCAGCAGGGCCTAATTCCTCATCCAGATACCGACTCAGATACTCATCACTATAGTGCTCCGTATACCCTCCTAACGACTGAGTTGCCGTAACTGTTCACCTATCCTGCTCCGCAAGAATGCTCTCGCCCGGTGCAACTGCGACTTGCTCGCACCTTCTGATATGCCCAGAATCTTTGCAATCTCGCAGTGCCTCAATCCCTGGATGTCGTGCAGCACAAATACCTGCCGATACCCATCAGGCATAGAAGGTAAGGTACCCTCTATCAGTTTCATAACGCCCATCGGCTCCGAGATGCTTTCCAGACTCTCATCAAGGGGAACGGTTCTCTCGTGCTTCCGCCTGCGTAGAATATCCAAGGCCCTGTTCACGGTTATTCGATATATCCAGGTGGAGATGGCCGACTCGCCCCTGAAAGTGTGAAGCTTCTTGAAGACACGGATGAAAACCTCCTGCGTGACATCCTCGGCATCTGGCCGATTTCCAGTAATCCGATAAGCAGTACTGAATACCTTCTGGCTATGCTCCCTGTACAGCCTCTCAAAATCGGCCTCCGTGCACGTTGCGGAACAAGCAGCAGGCTGTGCAGCTACGACTTCCATCGCCTCTCGGCCTCTATGTTTAGACGAAGCGGGCTGCTGAAGGTTGTTTCTAGTAATCAGGTACTCCGTCCATCTCAATGGGGATCCGATTCAAATGGCTGAACAGGTCAAACCCGGAACGGTCTGATTACCGTTCTGCCAAACCGCAGACCCAATCGGATGTTAAGTCCCTTCATCTGAAAGTCGGGACGACCGGCACTACCTGACCATTGGGTCTCCATGAACGGCAGCGTGTACCCGGTCTTAACAAACAGCCCCATGTACGAGTCAGGGCTGGTCCTGATCCTCCCCATAATCTCTACAGCCGGAGTTAGCCCCATCTGCCAGCCCAGAAACCAGCGGTAGAAGTTCGAACCACCATCCTCCAGCGAGTGAGCATCAACGAACCACACCCCCAGGTCGACATCAAGCAGCGGACGTACCCAGAACGGCTCGACCGGTGAATACGGATAACCGGCTTCAAACCCGCCAAAGAGTGCCGCCATCGTGCTTCCCAGAGAATCCGCCTGCTCCTGCCTGACAGTTGCATCGCCCCAACCGCCCAAGGTTATACCAGCAATCTCACCGGCACCATGCCCGCCAATTGTGAGCAGCGGTGGAGAGTAACGGAAACTACCGATGCCGCTCCACTCCCGATTCAGCTCGGTCAGACGTCTGTTCAGACCCGCGAATCGGGGGAACCAGAGCCCTGCGCCAAACCCACCAAACCCCAAGCAGATTCCCGCTATGGCAAACCCCGTAACAATAACCCGCGCTTTCAAGTTCATCCCACCTCCTTCATCGTAGCGACCGATACCAGACCCGACATCATTTCTTCAAACGCACAGGATTTGTGAAATCATACTGCACGGTACCGATGCTGACTGCGTCCCCTCCCAATCTGGCAGCATCGGGTACCCGCTGCGCCGGCAGTCGTGGATCAACCCAAACAGCCATCGCCCGCCACTCGCCGAGTGAAGAGAGCGAATCATCCAGAGCATACACCCACACGACCTGCAGGTGCCTGCGCTTACGGCCGTTGAACTCAGCAAGATGATCATATAGCGCCCAGTCCAGAACGCGCCGCAGGCTGCTGTCGTCTGCTCCGGGACTTACTAACACAGTCACGTTACTGCGCTTAACCGAACCGAAAGATACGTCATCCACCGCCATAACAGCAAATTCCGGCCTCAGAGTCTCCGGCTCGGGAACCAACCAACCCGCTGGTCGCGGTTTCAACCCTGGTACGAGAAGAGCAAGAAAGCCGAGCGCTGCCAAGACCGCCACTGCCGGCCAGTAACGTACCCTGTGCTCTGACTTGATCGCCTCCATCATACGCCCGCGGACAGAATGCTCCCGTTCCTGACGGACCCTGGCCGCGGCTATTGGAGGCTCCAACCTGAACATCAGCAGCCCGATTCTACTCCAACAAGGGTCTCCGAGCAAGTCAACCATGTTTGACTTTACACGACTTCGCACTACAATCGCCACTATCTGCCGGCGTAGCTCAGTCGGTAGAGCAGCGGTTTCGTAAACCGCAGGTCGACGGTTCGAGTCCGTCCGCCGGCTGCTGACAGACATGGTAACTGCAAACAACCTGCTTCAGGCAGTCGGCATCCAGTAGCCGACTCAGTTATGACTTGTCACTGTGAGGCGACGAACCCATGATTCTTCCCAAAGGTCGCGACCTTCGCCGCGAGCTTGAGGAACAGGAGGCTTTTCGGAATGCCGAACGCCAGAAGGCCGAAGCCCGTGCTGCGGTTGTCTTCGACAGCTTTGTCGACTCAAGTCCATACAGCATTGAGCTCTTTGCAGCTGACGGAACACTACTGAAGAGCAACAAGGCTGCCGAACGGCTGCTTGGTAAGATTCCCCCACCGGGTCTGTCTCTTTTTGATGAACGAGGACTCAAGCGTGCCGGTCTGCTTGAACCCCAGCTCAGAAGAGTGCTCGCTGGCGCACGCGTTGAGACTCCGCCCTTCTGGTATGATCCCACAGAAATCGGACTGCCCGGCTCGCCTGGACACCGGGTGCGGTGCCGGACAACAGTCTTCCCACTCTTCAACCACGAGGGACAGGTCTCTCGGATTGCCGTAGTACACGAAGATCTCACTGAACTCAACAAACTTGAGACTGCACCAAATGAAGCTCGCAGTTCTGTACTTATCCCTGCTGCTCACACGGAAGAACAGACGGAGGTCTCCCTGCCTCCTGGGTTAGACCCGCGCGATATCGAGTTTGCCCGGCGCAAAACTGAGCATGCACTGCGCGAGAGCGAAGAGCGTTTCCGCACTTTTGTAGAATCTGCTAACGGTTACTGCGTCCTCAGGATGAACGAAGAAGGCCGGATACTGGCGCTCAGTCCCTACATCAGCGAACTGACCGGTATAAACCGTGACGCCATCATCATCGACAACTCGCTCCTTTTCGCCGCGGTGCATCCAGACGACATCACCAAGGTGAGAGAATCTCACTCTCAGGCATTCAAGACTGGCGAACTGCCCGGAGACTTGAGGTTCCGTTTCGTCCACAGGTCTAGGGATATGGAGTGCTGGGTGGAAATGCGTGGACGCGCCTGCGGTTTTGTCGGTAGACGCATCCTTGACTGCATCATCATTGATATAACCAATTGGAAGAACATCCAAGCCCGCCTGATGGAGAAAGAGAACGCATTTTCCGGGCTGTTCGACAGCAGCAACGATCCGTTCATCACCATAGACAGTAACTGGATTATTACTGCCTGGAGCCTAGCCGCAGAACAGGAAACACGGCTGAGCCGTAGTGCAACAGTAGGCCGGCGACTCTGGGAAGTGTTTCCCGCACTTGAGAAGAGCGGTCTCGCACTCACTTTCCGCAAGGCGCTTCTCGACAAGGAACCCCAATACCGTGAAGTTTTCTACGATGACGGCCGTGAGCAGCATGCCGGCTGGTATGCAGTCAGTGTTTACCCATTCGGTGCGGGCGTCCTTGCGCTGATTCGAAACACGACTCAGCGCAAGAGAGTTGAGCAAGCCTGGCAGGAGGCGGAATCCAAACTGCGGGCAGTGCTCGAGAATCAGACCGTCGGAATCGCCTACAAGGACTCGGAGCTCCGCTACGTCGCTGCGAACCCTGTTGCCTGCCGGTTGCTCGGTTCCGGCACTGCCATCGACGCCGTCGGCAAGACCGATGCCGATCTGTTTCCGGCTGCGGTGACGGCGCTGCTTGGCTCCAGCGATCGCTCTGTGTTGCAGAAGTCCGAGCCGGTTACCATCGAACTCGCTCTGGGGGACGCCAAGCTCGACTCCACTCCCTGGTTGAGCGTCACCAAACATCCCTGGCGCTCGACCGGTGGTTCTCTGCTCGGTGTTGTCGACATCCTCTTTGACATAACCCGCGGCGCCAGAGCAAAACAGGAACTCGTCCGTCGCCGTGAGTACCTCGAGAAACTGGTAAGAGAGCAATCGGCAACCCTGCAGGCGATAGAGGAAGAGCTTAAACGCTGGCGCGGGTAACTGATTGAGCCGAACCACCATGTTGTCTGCCAGACGGCCCCCGCCCCCAATCGCCGGCGAAACCCGCTTAGAGGTAATCTGCCGTCGCTACCGGTGGTTTGTTGTCGTCGCGATCGTGCTGGCAGCACTCTGGCTGCGGGCCTGTGACCTCCGGGCTGACCCGCCACCTGACCTGTCCTGGAGTTTTGCGCCCTATACAGACGAAGCACTCAACTCGTACTCAGCCCGTTGTCTTGTCCTCTATGGCACTTGGAAAGTGGACGACTTCTTTCCGTTCGTCGTCTATCCCCTAACCAACCTTCTCACCGCCGGGGTCATGAAGGTACTCGGTATTGGCATGGTGCAGTTGAAACTAGTTTCGGTCATCGCCGGCGTACTCGGCATCATCGCAATGTACCTCCTGCTCAGGGACAGCATAGGTGACATTGCCACGCAGATCGGCTCGCTTACACTTGCCACCTCTTTCCCGCTGGTGATGTACAGCCGCCTCGGACTGATTGAAACAGTCCAGATCCTGTTTCTGCTACTGGCGGGCGTTTTCTGGACTAGGGGATTGCGCCGTTCCTGGCTCATGATACTCTGCGGATTCTTTGCTGCTGGAACCATCTTCCTTGTAAAGGTCTCGGCCATCTTCATCTTCCCGGCTATGCTGGTACTTTTCCTCTGGGAATGGTTCAGCCGCCAGGCGGACCCGACTCAGCGGCGCCAACTTTTCGGGGCACTACTATGGTTCCTGTGCGGGTGCTTAGCGGCTGCGGCATTCTGGTTTGCGCTCGTTTTCCTGCCATACCAGAACGAGTATATGCGTTATCTGCTTCGACACTCCCTTGAGTCTCCGCAAGGGCACCCGAATACTCCTCTGACCTATTTCTTTAACACACTAGCGATCGGTGTTCAAGCTGGACTCTGGCAGAGACTGCTGGTGGTATGTCTGATCGGTTTCACCACCCTGCCGCTGTTCTTGCACAGCGGCTCGCGCGCCATACGCTATCTTCTCTGCTGGTTGATATTCGGAACACTGATGCTCGGATACATGAACTACCGGCCGCCACGTTATGAAATCGTACTTATACCCTGTATCATCGGCGGGTATGCCGCGGCCCTCAGCGCCCTACTCTCGACGGGAACAATCCTTCCCGTCTCTAAACCCTCGGCTCTAAAGTGGGCTCTCTACTCAGTCTGGCTTTGGCCGTTGGGATTGCACCTACTCCTGAAGCCATCACTGTTTCTCGCGTACCGGAATCCTGAGCATCCCCCCTTTTTCAAGCCCGACGGACTGCTCGTCGGTGCTCTGGCTATTGCTGCCGCTCTAGCCGGAGCTGTCCATCTTGTCTGGCGTATAGCAAACAGAGGTATCAGTATCAACTCACTCAGGATACGCTATGCTGTTGCTGCTATCATAGTCCTGCTAGCCACCACCGGCGACACGAAACAGTTTGTCAAGTGGTTCTCAGAAAGGACACACAACATTTTCAGCTGGTCCAGAGAGCTCGACCGGCAACTGCCAGACAGTGCCGTGGTGGCCGGCGCCTGGGCTCCAACTCTCATGGTGGAATCGCGAAAACGGGCAGTCGCGGTCACAGACTGGGCCAACATCGCCAATCCCATGAGCCGCTTCGGCATAACGCACCTGATCCTGGGACAGAATCAGACTGACCGCGACCTGGCTGACTCTGTTGGTGAACAGGTGTTGGCCAACTCGCTGCTTCGCAACCGCTATCTGGTCAGAAACCGCCTTGTCACGCAGGAACTGATCCTTCTGGAACTACGCTGAAAACTACCTGCTCAGAGCGGCAGCCAGAGTCCTGACGTTGTAGTCAAGCATCCCTATATAGCTATTCGCCTCGGGCAAAGCTCCGGTAACAGGTGCCAACACCACAACAGTCGCTCCGGTCGAACGCGCGAGCATATCCGCGAGATCACGGTTGTGCTGGGGCTCAACGACAATAACCGATACCGAATCAGCCTTCATCACTGAGACCAGCTCCGCAAGCCGGCGTGCAGACGGTTCCCGACTCGGCTGAGGTTCTATTGCGGCAACTGCCTGAAATCCGAACCGGCGGCAGAAGTAGGGCCACGAATCGTGTACGCTCACAAAACGCCGTTTCCCCAGCCGCGAGGTCAGTTCTGTCAGAACCCGCACGACACTGTCCAGCCTTGTCATGTAACGGGCTGCCCTGTCGGTATACTCCCTTTCACGTCCTGGGTCGACACGACACAAGGCACCGGTAATCAAGCCTACAGCCGCTTTCGCAACTACCGGGTCAAGCCAGACATGCGGGTTGCCGTGCGGATGGCTGTGCCCCGTATGGCGGCGGTGTACTTCCTCACCTATCAGATCGATCTCCTCGCCCACGACAAT
>JBDRUL010000063.1:0-6620 GCA_039801305.1 Caldifarciminota bacterium
CTCCGCCCGCTCAACGCAGACAGAGACTGAAATCCATTCAGCCTCCTTGCTGCCCTCCGGCGATCGTGCCGGAGGGCAAACCTCTTTTCAGGGAACTCTGACCTGCAGCGCATGCCTGCGAACTGAGATTCGACAGGTCACCGGAGCGGGAACACTCGGCAGCAGGTCTCCGTCAACCTGCATTGGCAATGGCTGCTCCGTACTTAACTCCATTGTGGCGCAGCGCAGAAATCGCACCTCAGGCAAGATACCGTGGCTTCCATTGATAAACCGCTGCAGACAGGTCAGCACCCTGAACCGGTTCGCCCTGTCGATCACGCAGATATCAAGCTGCCCGTCATCCGGTTCAGCATCAGGCGCAATCCTCATTCCCCCGCCATAGAACCTGCCATTGGCTACAGCCACCAGCAGAACCGACTGGCTCCATACGCTGCCAGAGGTCGTCTCAAGCTTCACTTCAGGACACTCAAGCCTCATCAGTGCCCTGAACACCGCTACCAGATAGAGCGGCAGACCCCGCAGCCCTTTCACCTGCATCGCCTCAGCAACCACTGTCGCATCAAAACCGAATCCGGCGGCATTCACAAAGCACAGCTTCTCACTGAAACCCTCTGCGACCATCTCCATTTCAGCCACATCCATTGGCCGCAACCTGCCGTTCAGAGCTACCCGGCTGGCAAGGCGGACATCCTCAGAGATCCCGAGTGTCCGGCACAGATCATTTCCCGAACCGGTTGGAACAAGCCCCAGAGCACAGGTGCTGCCTGCCAGACTGGTCGCCACCTCTCGGAAAGTGCCGTCTCCACCAATCGCCACAACCGTCTCAAACCCATCCTGAACAGCCTTGCGCGCCAGCTCGGTGGCATGACCTGGTCGTTCACTCCAGAATACCGGGAACTCTCCATGCGAGCCCAGCTCTGTCAGCGCCTGTCTGCACAAGGCTGCACCCCGAGCCCTGCCTGCAACCGGATTCACCACTGCTGCCAGCCGGCGGCAACTGCTTGCCATCTTTCTCCATAATCAACTTCCGCCTCCTGCTGTCAAGCACTCAGCGCAGCAGTGCCATAAAAGTCAGGCGGGTCTGGAAATCCAGACCCGCCTGATGAGATTTCCTTATCCGTTTACTGCTACTCAGTCGCGGATGGTCTGGGCAGACCTGACGTGTTTGCGTCCCCCGGATCTGCTCTTCTCGTAGGTCAGTGAGCCAACCCTGCACCACTCCAAAGGCCAGGGCTCCTTGGGCGTCGGCTCAGGCTTGCCCCGACGCTCCGGTGGCCTCTCGTGGGCTTCGAAACGCAGATCTTCGTAGCCTCTGCGGTTGGCAACAATGCGCCAGTCGAACCGGGAGTTGCGGCTTATGCTGTCAAGCGCATAGACCTCAAAGTAGGTGTTGGCGCGCACAATTCTGGGTTGCAATCCCCCCTCATGCAGCTGCACAAAGATCCGTAGAGGATGATCCTCGTTGATGACAATGCCGCGCAGAAGCAGCGGGTCAATGTCAACGCGGCAGTAGCCATCACGCAGCTGCGCTGTCCCGACATCTTCAAACAGAACCTCTGGTGTTTCCGGACAGTGCAGGGTCCGTTCCTGATCGTTCTCGTCAATGATATATGTCGAGACAGCACCTGAACCGTATACCTTATAACTCTCGTACGCAACACGGCATAGATACCCTGAGCTCAGGTCATGGAAGTAGCCACCAGCCAGATAGCCGAAACCAAGTACCCCCTGTCCGTCCGACGCAGTTGCGTCTCCTTCCACCCCCCGGGCGGTGCCAACACCTACCACCCCATGCATCCCGGCACCGCAGACACCGTAGCCGTAACTGCCACCACAGTAACCGTAGACACCATAGCTGTAACTGTTGGAGCTGTAACCGTAGACGCCGACATAATTGCTGACCACCGAGTACGAAGGCCCCAGAATCCCACGGCAACCCGTTCCGCCGTTGCTCCCATAAACCGCGTGGGTGTACCCGTTGTATGTAAAGCTATAGATAGCATACTGCCCCGAGTTGGCGCAGAAACCGTAAACGCCCATCTGCCCACCGTGCCCGTATACGCCGAATCCACCAGAACCGTAGCCGTACACGCCACACCATGGACTGTTGGCAAATACACCATACCCTGCGGAGTACCTGTTGATTGCGTATACACCCATCTGGTAGCCATAGCCACATACCCCAATGCCCATGGAGCTATTGGGGGCATACCCATACACACCATAGGATGAGCCGCTTCCAGTATAACCATACAAACCGATTCCGGATGCGGCATAGCCGTAAATTCCGTAACTCTGACCGGCATCGTACACCCGCACACCGGAATTCTGCTTGGGCTCGATGTAGGTGCCAAAGTCCGACCAGTAGCTGGTGTCGCCCACGACATCAGCTGCCGGTGCCCACTGGCTGCCGCTCCATTTCAGCACCTGCCCTGCGCTCGGCGCAGTAGAAGCCACCGGTCTGCCCTGCAAGCCACCAACCATCGGATTCGGATACGTTCCGTCCAGGTCGCCGTCCGCAGTGGTACCATTCCTGATATACTGCGCAGCTGCCGTCCCGCCCAGCCTGTCTGCATCATCAGACTTCTGCGCATAGTAAGTGTAAGGCACACTCACCAGCGGTATCTTGGGCGCTATCACTTCAGAATTGACCGTAACCTGCAGTGAACAGTTCCCTGCTTCGGGCAGACTGCTGATGGGATTGACCGAGCCCAGCAACACATTGAAGACTCCGTCTCTGACCTGAACATTGTTCTGAGTCTCAGTCCAGATCTGAGTGGTGCCTTCATAGATGGCAAATGTCATGTTTACAGCCTCATTCAGAGGCTTGCCCGCTGAGTCAGTCAACCTGCCCTGATAGTTGATAAGACGGGGAATTGTCACCGCGTCAGTCTGCCCCCCCGCTTCTCTTGAAACAACAGACACAACCGGAACAGCCAGAGCCTGAGCACCACCTGCTGCAGAGGCTCCAGCCGCAAGCACTAGGAGTACCATCAGTACCCCTGCAACTCTCCACATGCACATCTTGCCTCCTCTGGTTCTACTCGGCCGCGTCCGGCTCATGATGCAATGCCGCTGTTGCATCAACACCCATTACTGCCCCAAGAGCAAATTCCCGGCGCGCCTTGCTAGATGATATTCGCTGGCCGGACACTGTCAAGCGCTGCTATCTCTTCTTTTTGACTTGCCGTCCATCTTCGGCTACATTGCTGTGGTCTTGAAGCACCTTACCGTCCTATCAGCTGTACTCGGGCTGCTCATTCTTGCCGTCTTCAACATCCACAGCTGGCTTGTCCTGCGCCAGACCAGCCGTACACTCGAACAGGAACTGGGCGACCGCCTCCTCTCGGTAGCGCGCACGCTGGCGCTTGAGATTGGCAACGCCGCTGACACTGCGCAGGCCAGCCGGCTTCTAAGCCGGGCTCTCGCCGAGAATCAGCTCTTCAACCTCTTCATCGTCGACGAAACTTGGACGTATCTGGTAAACATTCGCCAACCCGATCTCGTCGGCAGCACCGATCCGGTGCTGGAACTCGACGAAGCCGAACTTGCCGCAGCACTCAGCGGCAACTCAACTCTTTCCCGGCTCTATCGCGCCGGCAGGTATTTCCTCAAGTCCGCTTATGTGCCGCTGTTCGACTCGCTCGGCGTACCGGTAGCAGTGCTGGGTGCCGAAGCTGACGCACGCTTCTCTCCCGCGCTCTTGGGTTTTCGCCGATCCCTGCTGCTCACAAACGGTCTGGGGCTGCTGGCGCTCCTGGCGATCGTGTTGATCTCGCTGACAGTAACCCGTCGGATAATGGCACTTGAACAGGCGGCGGTGAGAGCCAATACTCTGGCGCTGATGGGACAGATGTCGGCCACCCTTGCTCACGAAATACGAAATCCGCTGGCGATCATCATGGCCGCTGCGGAGCGGCTGCGCCTGCACAGCGACTCTGCCAGCGGCAACGAAGCCCGCTACATTTTTGAGGAGGCCGAACGCTTGAACCACATCCTCACCAACCATCTCGCTCTTGGCTCAACACGACCTCGGGACATCGAACCTGTGAACATTGTCGAACTTCTCGGGGAAGCCCTGGCAAGCATAGAGCCGGAAACTCGGCGTCTCGGGATCAAAATCGAAACCACCCTTGCCGATCTGCCGCCGGTGAAGGCAAACAAGCTTGCCCTTCGTCAGTCTTTTCTCAATATACTTTTCAATGCAATTCAGGCACAGCCGCAGGGTGGACTCATCAGGGTCTCTGGCACAGTCGAAACCAGTGCGCGACACCGGTTCGTGCTGATACGTATCGAAGACCGTGGCCAGGGGCTTGCTGATGCCGACCGTCGCCGCCTGTTTGAACCCTTCTACACCACAAAGGAGAAGGGCACCGGTCTCGGTCTTTACGTAGTCAAACGGGTCATCGAAAATCACCACGGCCAAGTAAGACTTGCGCCCTCGCCTGAAGGGGGTACAGTTGTCGAAGTGAGGCTGCCGCTGTGAGGATAATGCTGGTCGATGACGAGCCAAAGTATGTCGAGTTGACTGCTGCGCATCTCCGCGATAAGGGGCACGAAGTGATGACATTCACCAGCGGCGCTGATGCGATCGCCGCGCTCAACTCTTTCCATCCGGAGCTGGTAATTACCGACCTGCGGATGTCACCCGTCGATGGAATGGCAGTTCTGGCAGCCACAAAGTCCGCCCTTCCCGATACTGACGTGCTGATGATCACCGCCTTTGGCACCATCGACACGGCAGTGCAGGCTATGAAGACGGGCGCTGCCGATTTCGTTACCAAGCCGGTCAGGCTGGAAGAGCTCTCGCTGCGCATCGAGCAGCTCAGCCAGCAGCGGGCACTCAAGAAGGAGAACACCGCCCTCCGTCAGGAACTCGCCCAGAGCAGCCGCTTTGCCGAGATGGTCGGCAAGAGCGAGGCAATGGCACGGGTGCGCGACCTCATTGCCCGCGTAGCACCTTCTGACACGACAGTTCTGATTCTTGGCGAAAGCGGAGTCGGTAAGGAACTTGTCGCCAGGCTGATCCATCGCTCAAGCAGACGCAGCCATCAACCGTTTATCGTTGTTCATGCTGCTGCCCTGCCTGAGACTCTCTTGGAGAGTGAACTCTTCGGTTACGAAAAGGGCGCCTTTACCGGCGCAACCAGCCGCAAACCCGGACGTCTGGAGGCTGCCGCTGAGGGAACACTGTTTCTCGATGAGATCGGCGAGATAACCCCGGCACTGCAGGTCAAACTCCTCCGTTTTCTGCAGGAGAGAACATTCGTCCGTCTCGGAGGTAATCAGGTAATCACGGTCGACGCCCGCATAATCGCTGCCACAAACCGCGACTTGCGGCAGGAGATTGCCGCGGGCAGGTTTCGGGAAGACCTCTACTATCGCCTCTCTGTCTTCCCGATAACTGTCCCGCCTCTGCGCGACCGTAGGTCTGACATCGAACCACTTGCTCAGCACATTCTGAACCGGCTCGGCTATAACCGCCCCCTGGATGAAGCCGTCCTGAAACTACTCATGGAATACGACTGGCCGGGAAATGTCCGGGAACTGGAGAACGTACTCGAGCGCGGGTTGATTCTTTCCGGCGGAGCAGAACTGAAACCTCAGCACATCCAGTTACCCGAACCGGTGCTCGTACAGAATACCGGTCGCAATCAGAACAGACCCCTGCATCAGGTTGAAAAAGAGCTGCTCGAGCAGGCTCTGCAGCGCACCGGTGGCAACAAGTCGAAAGCCGCGAGGCTCCTCGGGATAACCCGGCGCATGCTCTATACCAAACTCGCCAAGTACGGGATCGAAACAGCCGATGAAAATGAAAGTACTGACCAATGACCCTGTTTGCACACTGATGAACCCGTCTGCACACCCCCCGCCGGACGATCGTTCTGCTAACTTACGGATAACCGTCACTTACGTACTGGCACGCCTGCTGCATTCTGGCTAGCTGAGATGAAGAGAGTTATCCCCCTTCTAATAGTAGCTGCCGCTGCCGCGCTTGCCCAGACCCCTAATGACGTCCTTGCCGAACTGAACCAGACCGATCAGGTGATTGAGCGTGTTACACCGCTGGTCGAACAATCTGGCAATGTCGAGGCTCAGATGCTGCTTGCCGAAGCGAAACGCGTTCAAGCTCAGGCCTGGAATGCCTACCACGGCCGGAGATACCGTTTTGCGCTGGGTCAGACCCGGTATGCACGCAGGAAGGCAAGGGACGCAGCGGCACTCGTAGAGATATCTCCGGAGCGCATCCGCGAAGAAATCCGTCTCACTGCTGAGCTGATGGAGCGCGTTGAGCATGGCGTGAGAGCCGAGCTGCTTCCGCTGGTTAGGCTTGAGGGCGTAGGCCGGGTTAGGGCGCGCATACTTTACAATGCTGGGCTGAGAACAATCGAAGATCTTAGAAAGGCATCTGTAGAGAATCTTATGTCGCTGCCGTACATAGGTCCAAAGATAGCGAAGAAGATAAAGGAGCAGGTTGGCGGAACACTAACGCAGGAAGAGTGGCGGAAGCTGACCCAAGCGGCTAGTAGGCAGGAGCAGCAGCCGCTGACAGAGTACTATGGCAAAAGCTAGGTGACAGTGTGTAAGGTCTTTTGTGGCGGCTCGCCAAGTTAAGCAGA
>JBDRUL010000064.1:0-6593 GCA_039801305.1 Caldifarciminota bacterium
TAGGAGGATTCTCTGAGCTATTTAAGAATAGAATTGTCGTGCCGTTCGATGGTTCTTATGACAATTTCTATCATGTCATCGGTCACGAGCTAGCACACATTTTTGAGTTTCAGATGTTCTATCGGAGCCGTCTTGCTACTTTTTTGGGTGCACTCGGTGAGTTTAGAATACCGCTTTGGGTGCTAGAGGGATTTGCGGAGTTTCAGTCTGGATGGGTGAACGTCAACTCCGATATTTTTATGCGAGACCTTCTCCTTAATGACAGGTTGGTGCCGCTTGACCAGTTGAATGACGAGTATGGTTATTTGGCTTATCGGGAAGGGGAATCTTTCTTCAAGTTCGTTGAGGAGGTATACGGGCGTCATAAAGTCTATGACTTCATGCGGGTTCTACGTAACAAGCGTAACCTCGGTGCTACCTTTGTATCTGTGTTTGGGAGGAGTCAGGCACGTGTTGGTGAAGAGTGGTCTCAGTGGTTGAAGAGACGATACTGGCCGCAGGTTGGTAAACTGGAGGCTGAAAAGAGGATGCTGCACCGTCTTACCGACCATGTCGCCGACGGCTCGGTATACAATACTGCTTCTGCGATATCGCCGTCAGGCACCAAGGTAGCGATGATTTCAGATCGCTCAGAATATGCCGACTGTTACGTGATATCTGCTCTTGACGGCAAAGTGCTCAGGCGTCTTGTAAAAGGAGGCAGGTCGGGCGGCTTCGAGAATATGCATCTGATCAAACCGGGCATCGCTTGGTCACCAGACGAAAGAATGGTTGCGGTCGTGGCTACTAGTGTTGGCATTGAGAATATCAGCATTGTTGAGTATCCGTCCGGAAGAGTACGCAGGCGGGTGCAGGGAGAGCTCGACGGAGTCTACGCACCCCGTTTTTCGCCCGATGGTAAGAGACTTGCCTTTGTGGGTGTTAAGAACGGTTACAGCGATATCTATGTTGTCCGTGTTGAGCACGGAGAACCCGAGCGGCTAACTTTTGACATCTATGAAGATATCGATCCTGCTTTTTCGCCTTCCGGTGATACTGTTGTGTTTGTGTCCGATCGCCCTGATCCCGGTCAGCCGTGGCTGCCGGGACGGTACGCGGTCTGGCTGCGGGATGGCGATGGTTCACTTCACCGAATCACCGAACGCAGAAGTGGCATAGCAAGTCCATTGATCTCGAACAGCGGACGCTACTTGCTTTACGTGGCTGCAGATTCTGCCATAAACGTGTACGTTTACTCTCTTGAACGCCGTTGTATAGAAAAAAGAACGGATTTTCTTGGTGCGGTATCTCATCTGTCGGTTTCTCAAGATGACAGATTGCTGGCACTTACATATTTCTCTAATTCCGGCTGGGATGTGGCCGTGATTCATGATCCACTAGAAAGTATACCTCCATATTCACCGCATTCACCAGATTCTGGTGGTGACAGCGTTGTGTTCGACCGCGCGGGTATTGATCCAGATTTTGTACGTAAGGTTGGCGTCCGACTGTCGCTTGACTATGCGGCAGGTGCGGCATCCTATTCTGCTGGTGGAGGTGGGCTGTCTGGTGTTCTAAGTTTGGCTTTTAGTGACATGCTTGGCAATCATCGATTCGATGTCTACACCGACATTTACGGTGACATCATTAACTCGGATGCGGTATTTCAGTATATGCTGCTGCCCTACCGTACCGACTTTGGTTTTGCGTTGTTTCAGTATGGAGAATACCCTTACTATGTACCGGCCTTCAAAATAGTCGAACGCATGAACCGCGGTGGACAGGTGTTAGTTTCATACCCCCTGAATCGGTTCTTGAGAGTGGAATCGGGGTTGACTTTCTATGCCAGTCAGGTGACTATATGGCACTACAATTATGCAGTGATGAATGGTGGCTGGTATGTCCACGATAGATGGTGCGAGCACACTATCCTAGGTGGGGCTGCTGCTGTTCTTGATAACACTATATGGACTGAACAGGGCCCAGTGCGGGGTACTAGAGCTCGTGCAGAGGTTGGTTCAACCTTTCTTTCTGATAGTAACTATCGACTTGCGTATTCGGACTTCCGTAGCTACCTGCGCATTTCATCCCATCGAGTTCTTGCAACCAGACTGCTTATTGCCGGTCGCTTTGGTGATGTCCCGGGATTCTCGCTCGGTGGCGAGTATGTTCGCGGATACGGTTGGAAGGAGTTCTGGAGTGCTACTGGGCCAGGAATTCTGGTATCATGCTTTGAATTGCGTTATCCGTTCATCGAACGTTTCAAACTCGCTTTTCCATTGCCTATCGAGTTCCGCGGAATAGGAGGAGTAGCGTTTCTTGATGCGGGGGTTGTGATCCGGCGCGGTGTGTGCCTGTGGAATCAAGGCAGGCTTCTTGACCTCAAGGTTGGTGCTGGTGTAGGGCTGAGGTTCAAGATTTCGCTATTTCTTTTGAAGTTTGATCTGGCCAAACCGCTTTCATTGACCGATGATTCCTCGTGGAAGGTGGTTTTCGGATTGGGTAGTGATTTCTGACCGCTTGAAATACATGACGGCGGTACAGCTTCTGTGACAGCAAGGAATAATCTTCGCTGTTGATGAGGCCGGTTTATCCTGTACGGATCGCGGTTGCGCTTATGTCCTGCATGTATTCCTGTACCCACCGTGCTGCGGTCATGCCCGAGATGGCCCCGTCGATAACAGCTGAGCAGATTCTGCAACGCCTGCGCCATCTGCGTTCGTTTAGGTTCCGTCTTCGCTACACAATTAGCACGCCCGCAGGTCCATTGAATGCGGACTTCAGAGGAGTCTGGCAAGCTCCTAGTCGCGAGCTATGGGCAGGGTACTGGCGCCACAAAGGAGTAGTTACCAACATACGAATGGTCGGAGATGGTGATAAACAATACGAGCAGTCGGGTAGACACTTGACGTGCCGCTTGCTGCACTTAAAGAGTGATGGCCCGTGGCGGCGTGGTTTGCGGGGGGTGGAGACGCAGATTCTTGAGCAAGTCAAATCAATGCTGCTGGATGTTAAGCTGACCCACGTAAGCAGTACAGGAAGCCATTTTCTCTACATGTTCTCTGCCAGAATTCCGCTGCTTGATCCAATGCGAGAGAGGCAACTTCGTGGTTCGCTAGAGGTCAGCCGCCGCACGGGTCTCTTGGAGTCCATAACATGTGAGGATGAGTTGGGTTCGACTGTTTGGGAAGCGCGCTTTGGTGATTTCGAACGTACTGTGCTAGTAGATGTACCGTTCGTACCAACTACTTCGTTACTCATCGAACCAGATGAGAGCGTCGCCATATGGAAGGTTTGGTGTATGAATAGTCACTTGAGTAGCAGGTTCCGACTACTGGGATGGAGATACCGTATGCGTGGGAGCGGTTGCCGTCGTTACAGGGTGTACCTAGATTATGATATTTCACAGTCTCTTGTGCGGTTGGCAATTAGCAGGGGAGTAGTAGAACTATGGGTCGCAGAACCTGCTGGACTGTCGAGTACCAAAGACTCAGTGAAGTGTGTTGCCGGGGATGCTGCCAACCGTGTGTTTCTACGACGGTTTCTCGGCAGGAACACAAGCCTAAGTTTGCAGCTTGATTTCTCTGTCCAGGTTGAGCCGGCTTTGATTTTTCGCTGCCCAGCTAGTGACCCGGCGGATAGCATGGTGGCTCTTCTAGTAAATGGGGAGTGCTTGGGAGTTGCTCGGCCACAAGGGGACGGTTTCGTGCGGTTTGTCGATGTCGGGAAAGAGGATTACCTGAGGATTGTTGCCGCCTTGGCCGCTGTTGAACCATGGGCCTGTGGGTGGCGAGTAGTTGAATACTCTAAAATGATACCTTGACCGCTGCAGCCTGCGTCCTAGACTGACTCTGTGCGAGCCTTATTGCTGTTTCTAATCGTTGCAAACAGGTGCGTTGCCCGAATCACTGTCATCGAATCAGATTTACGCGGCTGCATGTTACGGTACGAGCCGGGGAAAGCTAGGCTTGAGCGTGCTGCGGGGGGTCGATCTTCTGTCATTCTGGAAGACGAAGAGCGAAATGCTCAATCGGGAGAATGGGACTTACCGGTGAAGGTCATTCGCGTCGGGGTACCACAGCGCGGCGGGTTGAAACACACGGTTACTCTAGGTCCGTTGCATGAGACGACGGGTGTCAGTCTGGCGGTTGTACCATGTTTTTCTTGGGAGAATGATTCGTTCTGGATTGTTGAACCTGCCGGTTCGTGCCCCACGAGTCCTGTGGATGTGGGGGATTTTGAGTATTTCCGTTCGGTTAGGTTTGTTACTTTAAATCTGCGGCCAGTGCAGTATGATCCCATAGAAGGCCGTCTGCGGTGGTTTGATTGGGTCGAGGTGAAGTTGCTTTTTGACTCAATGCCCCGTATCGTGACGAGTGAGGACTTCTCGGATCACTGGGCGGAGCAGTTTCTTATCAATGGTACAGTTGCCAAGTACTGGAAGACGGATGTTGCGGTTCATACTCCTAGATTCTTCAATGAATCGCCTAACTGGGTCAAGATGAAGGTTAGGAATACCGGTATTCATCGAATTACAGGTTCTGAGCTATTGGCTGCCGGTGTACCATTGAGTGGCGTTGATCCGAGGACTGTCGCGGTTTTCACCCTAGGGGAGCATGAGCCTAACGTGAAGTACCCGGAAACTCTCTCTGCTGTTCCTGTGCTTGTTCTTGGCGGGCAGGACGGAAGATTTGATATCAACGACACATTGCTTTTCTACGGTTTGGGAGCAGAACACTGGTTGAATCGGTGCTCTGTTTACGTTCAGAACTACTTTACAGATGACAATGTTTACTGGTTTACTTGGGGTGCAGTTAATGGGCGTCGTATCCTGCGCGGCCTTGGCCCGGATACAACTGGCCTGCCATATGTGAGGACGGGAAGAAGAGTTGTTCGTAAGGAACTGGATGTTGACTGTCCTGCGAGGTCCGGTTTGCTCTGGATTTGGGCAAGGCTCATAAAGCCAGCTGCTCAGTCCGTCGTCTCGTGGCAGGTTTCCTTAGACGTTACAAGACCTGTGACATTACTGCGATTGGCTGGTCGACTCTACTCAGAGTCAGGAAACAATTTGCTTGCGCTTAACCTCAACGGTCGTCCGCTTGCATACTTCCAGTTTGGTCAGTCACCGCCAAGTTCACCATTCGATTTTGCGATAGACTCAGCTTTACCACTGGCATCACACAGTAACTGTTTGCGTCTTGACGTTTCTGGTTACGGGGAGAAGCGTGTATACCTAGATTACATGGAGCTTACCTACGAGAGTTGGTTGTCTCTAGATGGAGGACAACTTCACTTTTTGTCAGATGATACCGGGCGGTGTCGATTTGTGATAAAGGACGTAAGGAGCGAGCCATTCTTGCTGGATGTGACTGATCCCTATAATCCTCGGTTAACCGAGTTAGTGCTGTTTCAGGGCGACAGCGCCGTTTTTGCAGTGCGTAGAGGGTATAAGGCAGAGTACTGCGTTGCTGGAAGACAACAGCTTATGCGACCAGAGATCTGCGGTTTACGCCGGCCTGGTCGACTGAGGGATCCGGCACTGCAGGGAGAGTACTGGATTGTAAGCCCCCGTGAATTTCTACCGGTCGCCCAGGAATTGGCCAGATATCGCACGGATAATATTTCAGGTATCTCTCATGCACGTGCCCGTGCTGTAGCACTTGATGAGGTATACGATGACTACTGCTGCGGTCTTGAGGAACCTTGGGCGATAAAGGCGTTTTTCGCAGACAAACGACCGATGTATGGACTGCTAGCCGGGGATGCTACTTACGATTACCGCGGTAGACTAGGTGTGAGACAGCCGCCTGGTATCCCCGCGTACGAAACAGGATTTGGTCTAGACCCTGATGGGGCTCGAGACCGCAGTGCTTTGGCGATTGATGCATGGTATGCTGATTTTGAGGGCAGCGGGGGAAGTCCGGATATGGCTCTTGGCCGGGTAACGGTTCGCAGCGGAGAAGAACTGCGTCAGTTCGTCAACAAGGTTAGAGAGTACGAGACAGGTCAGCTAGGCTATTGGGCTAGGCGCTATTTGTTGCTAGCAGATGATGAGTTCCTGGGAAATCCCTACGAACCTCGTTATTGGGACCCGCTGGGATTTCAGCACATCGATATGTGCGAGAATATGCGAGCGATAGCAGGGGACGTTCTTGATCCGGTGCAAGTGTACACAACCGAGTATCCTTACGCGCAAGTGAAGAGCAAACCGTTGGCGAACGTTGAGCTGCTTAAACAGCTGAACTTGGGTTGTGTGTTGTGGGTATTCTTCGGGCACGGACAGGCCAATGATTTGACCCATGAATCCGTTTTGAACATTGGAAAGGTACCTGATATCAGGAATGGCGGCAGGATACCTTTTTGCTATTTTGGCAGCTGTTCCGTTGGGAGGTTTGAAGACACTCGGTATGAGTGTATTGCCGAGGAGCTAGTGCGGATGAGAGGCGGTGCGATTGCTACCGTTGGGGCGACGAAATCTACCGCTGCTGGCACGAATTTGGTGTTTGCAAGAAACCTGACAGCCCCCATCTTTGCTTTTCCGGGAAAGACCATCGGGTACTATTTCTTGCAAGCTTGGCCGACCGACCGGACGTATCATCTGTTCGGTGACCCAG
>JBDRUL010000065.1:0-6576 GCA_039801305.1 Caldifarciminota bacterium
TGCTGCTGCATCGCGAATACTGGCGCCGAACACAATCTTTGCAATCCTTGCCCAGTGAGCAGCGCCAAAGCACATCGGGCAGGGCTCGCAGGTTGCATACAGCACGGTGCCGGAGAGGTCAATTGTTCTCAGGCGCCGGCATGCCTGCCGGATGGCATTGACCTCGGCATGGGCGCTCGGGTCACAGTCCTGCCAGACGGTATTGTGAGCGCGTGAGAGCACCTTGCCGTTTCTGACAAGTATGCATCCGAAAGGAGACTGCCCTTTTCTGATTCCCCTAGCTGCCTGGGTAATTGCCAGCTCCATCGCTTCTCGATCTGATAGACTCTCGCGGCTTCTCATAGGCACATATTTCATCTAAACTCTTGAGCGAAGTCAACATATGCAGCTGGGCAATGCTTGACAACAGGGCCGGCAGCAAATACAATCAGTTAGGTTACGGCCGTGGTGGACTGTGGGCTTTTTTCTTCGGACACAGGCAATCCGGCGCAGCCGTGTGGATAAGTCAATGGAGAGTTCGGGGCGGCTCTATCTGCAGCGGGGAGGCACGATGAAGATGCTCAGGATTATTTCAGGGTTATTGACATGCTTCTGGATTTCAGCTTGTTTCGGGCTGGCAGTGGCAGAGGTTGGCAGCAGCCCGCAGGTTCAGTATGTCGGGAACGGTCGCTGGCGCGCGGTGATTCCGCTGAGTGAACCAGCTGCCCAGAGTTCAGGTCCCTGGGTTGAGACCGATTCGGTGCTCGCCTGTTACCCGCAGATGGCTGCGAACTGGACAGGGAACATCAAATTCCAGAATGCCAACTACGAGAAGAACAGCGGCGACCTGTACTTCCGGGGCGGCAATGCCTCTTCTCAAGACCGGCGACAGGCATGGGCGAAGTTTGACCTGAGCATCATTCCGGATAATGCGACGATCGACGCTGCCTATTTCAACTACTACTGCTATCAGATCGGTCAGATGCCAACGACCGACATCACGCTACTGGTGACAGACCCTGTTACTGCTTCAGCCAGCACAATTTATAACGAAGTGCTCTCTGGTACTCAGGTGGCGCCAGTCTATGCGCACGGCGAAGGCTGGCAGCTGCGGGAGCTCAATTCTGCTGGCATTGCCGCGGTGCAGTCACGGCTGAGCACCAACTGGATAGCACTGGGTGTGCGCGAGCAGGAGCGGAACAACAATGCCTGGGGCTATGCCTATGGTTTTAACGGAGGACCGGGCGTACAGTACAAGCCGTATCTAACGGTCGATTTCACGATGCCGGCAGCGGTCGATGTCTCGATGGAGGATATCACGGCTCCGGCGGGAACTGTGATTCCCGGCTCAACTGTATATCCGTCCGGAGTGTGGCGGAACCGGCAGATGCAGGCGGTAAACTTCATGGCTTATTTCTTCCTGATTGACCGCCTAGGAACAAGGCGCTATGCGCAGGCGATTCAGGTGAACGGTCTTGGTGCCGGGCGTGATACCGTGCTTGTCTTTCCGATCACTCCACCACTTGCTGACACCGGCAGGTGGATTGCCCGATGTTCGACCTATGCGGTTGGTGATGTAGACCCGATGAACGACATCCGCGAAGAGTGGTTTCTGGTGCGTGATCCGGGTCAGGGTCTGCCGGGCGAGGTCGATGTCTCAGTACTGGGAATACTTGAGCCCGGGTTCTGGGTCGATACCGGCACGGTGCTGACTCCCACGGCGCGCTGGCGGAATGAAGGGGTGAGACCAGCTTTCTTCAGCGCGTTCTTCTTTCTTGTTGACCCGACCGGCGCCAGACCCTACTGGGAGAGCCAGACTGTAAGTTCACTGGAGAGCGGTGCTGAGACCACACTGGTCTTTCCGGAGTTCAATGTCGGTACGATGACGGGCCATTGGCAGGCGTTCTGTTCCACCGATGCGGTGCTTGATACGGTTCCTGCCAATGACACTCTGACCAAGGCTTTCAATGTCTATGCCGGCACACCACCCTGGGTGCCGGGCTGGCACGAGGTCAGACCGATGCCGGCTGAGCCTTCGCAGCGACCGGTCAAGGACGGCGGCTGGCTGGTCTATGAGCAGTCAAACGGGCTGTTCTATGCTGCCAAGGGAAACAAGGTGGCTGATTTCTACAGCTATGACCCGATTGGCGACACTTGGCACCTGCTTCATCTCTGGCCCGAAGGAAGGGAGATGAAGCCGCCGTATCGGGGCGCAGCCGCTGCAGCAGACGGCAATGGGCACATCTATGCGACAAAGGGTAACAATTCCCTCGGGTTCTGGCGCTACGACATCGATGGTGACTCCTGGCATCAGCTACCCGATGTGCTGCTTGGCTCTACGGGCAAGAAGGTGAAGGGTGGTACTGATCTGGTGTATGTGGATGGTGGAGCTTCAGGTTATGTCTATATGCTGAAGGGCTACAAGTCCGAGTTCCACCGGTTTGACATTGCCAGTCAGACCTGGGAGATGCTGCCCTCAGCACCAGAAGCCGGCCGACCCAAGTGGGACAAGGGCTCCTGGCTGGTTTATGACGGGTCACGGTATATGTATGCGCACAAGGCAAAGTATCACCAGCTGTGGCGCTATGATGATATTGCCGGTCAGTGGGATACTCTGACTCTGCGAGGGATGCCTTTGGTGAGCCGGACCGGCAGGTCAAAGAAGTCCAAGGATGGCGGCAGCGGTGCGTTTGACAACGGTCGTATCTGGGCACTCAAGGGAGGCAATACCTGTGAGTTCTACCGGTACGATATTGCTGGTGATTCGTGGTCGGAGAAGGATACGATGCCATCGGTGGGCTCGACCGCCAGAAAGAAGCGGGTGAAGGCGGGCGGCGATATTGCGACCTTCAGAGAGAACTTCCTCTATGCGCTGAAGGGTAACAAGACCAGAGAGCTCTGGTACTACTATGAACCGGTGGTTCCGCAGCGGGCGGTCAGGGGCGGTGTAGCTGGCAGTGCTGTACTGGTCAGCAATGCCGGTTTTGCGGTCGTGCCTAACCCGTCTGCCGGTAGCAGAGTCGAACTGCAGACAGGCAGACCGGCATCAGGCAGCTCGTCGTTTGCCCTCTTTGATATTTCGGGACGGCGTGTCTACGGCTGCCTGCTCAGTCCGGACAGGACAAGGTTTGAGCTTGATATCGGCAGACTTCCGGCTGGTACCTATCTGGCAGTGCTGACCGACGGCTATACCCGTCAGGTGCGAAAGCTGATCATACGTTAGCAGCTCTGGTATCTGAGCTGCTGACCAGCGTCCAAATACTGAAGCGGAGTCCGTGTCGGACTCCGCTTCTGCTATGCAGGAACAGTTCAGCGGGCTATGCAGAAGGAGGTCGTGGCAGCTGCAAGACCGGAGCTCAGCCGGGCAAAGTAGAGACCGGCAGGCAGTCTGGAGCAGTTGAAATCGCAGCGGTCGCCTGAGACAGGCAGGGACGCAACGAGCAAGCCGGCTGATGAGTAGATGTCCAGCCGGGCACGGCTCAGACTCTGCTGCAGCTGAAACTGCAGGGAGTGATTGCCGATTGCGGGGCGGACAGTAAGAAAACCGGGAACAAGGGCTGTTGGAGTCTGGACTATGCCGACGCGAGCGCCGATCGTTATCTGGAAGTTCACGGGCTGCAGATGGGTATGACCGGCATCGGTGTAGCGCATTTCCAGGCGCAGGGGTACCACGGTAGCGGGCGGGATCGATGAGTCGGCACTGATGCCGAATTGAGCGGCGCGGTTGTTGACGGCAGACCTCCGGGCACAGTTCGGGAATGGCTTGACCGAGTCGGTTATGACAACCCGGGGATCGGCGCTGATCAGTCTGGCGCTGACGGCATAGGCAGAGTCAAGGGGATGGACGGCGCGGTTACGGACGGTGAAGCATATCCCTGCATCCTCGCCCGGGCTCAGGCTGCCGTCGCCATTGCCGGGGGCAGAATCGTCGATAGTGACCCCGACCGGGTCGAAATAGACACCGGCGATGCGCGCCAGATAGTAGAGATTGGGCCGGTTGCGGGTGCATTCGATCCGTATGACAACCGAGTCGTCCCAGCCATGCCAGAAGTCCACGCTGTCCAGCTCACAGGTGAAGGCATAGGTTACGAACTTGCCCGCGGTGTCAGAGTACTCCCAGTCTACGGAGAGGCCGTTGCAGGGATAGATGGTCTGATACACCTGACCGGTGCGTGAGCGCGGGTAACCATTGTTTGCTTGCAGGGTGTCGGCGATCTCCTGCAGGATGTCACGTTCGGGCGGAGTGGTAGAGGCATAGCCCCAGGGGTACAGGTTATAACGGCCATAGCTGTGGAAGTCCATCTGAGTGCGGAAGTTGTAGAGCGCCATAAAGTCGCGGATGACCTGTGTCTCGGGCTCAGAGAAGCGGGCAGGGCCTCGGTAGGTCTCGCTGGAGGGCTGCCCGGAAGAGCCGTTGTTGTCATAACCCCATTTGTAGCCGTAGTTGCGGTTGAGGTCTATGCCGACATAGGGCGGCACCGGTCCGCGGCGGTTCTTGCGCCAGTTGGAACTGGAGCCGCCTGAGTCGGAGTTGTAGACATAGCCGTCCGGGTTCATTACCGGCACGATAAATATCTCGCGGTTGTTGACAAGCCAGGTTGCGACTGAGTCTATGCCATAACGGGAGAGTATGTGGTCGGCAAAGGCAATACAGGCATGGGTACCCATCGGCTCGCGGGCATGGGTGGCACCGTTGAAGAAGCAGGATGGCTCGCCTTCAGACTGAGCCGGGTTGTCAGATATCTTGAGATACCAGAGGTTACGACCCTGAAAGCTGAGCCCGGCCGAGCCTTTGATACAGAGCTGGGGAAAGTTGGCAGCCAGGCGATCGAGTGTGTCAGATACTTCGTAGTAGGTGAAGAAGTAGCCGAAGTTACGACCGGCATCAATGTCATAGGGGTCAACGCCGGTGATGAAGCGGAACTTTTCCCGGATGTCCGGCCAGGTGATCTCAGTTCTGAATCCGAGCGCGATTATCCGGCTGAGCTGATCCGCATCGGTGTTGATTACCAGATAGCCGCCATCTAGCTCTTCTTCCCAGGTGCAGATATCCAGCTCGCCTGCCAGATCGCCAAGCCGGCTGAGCCGGTGGAAGTTGTCAAAGTAGACACGGGCTTCCATTATCTGGCCGGAGCGGTCGAGCGCCAGCACCGGCACCGAGATGGCAGCAAGCAGTGCTATTACAAACAGGTTACGCAATTTGCCTCCTTCAGGCAGTCATGTGATTCATCGGACACAGGGAAATCTAGTCCGGTGGTATGCGATGTCAACTTGACAGATGACACGGTTTTGCTAGTCATATCTTGAGATAATGGAGGTATGCGATGCCGGTGTATGAGTACAGATGCGAGAAGTGCCGTCGCAAGTTCGACGTGGTAGCTTCGATTGCCGAGAAGGAATCCGGGCTGAACCCGGTCTGCCCTCAGTGTGGCAGCAGAAAGGTGCGGCAGGTGTTCGGCCGCTTCACGGTGCTCGCCGGCTCCAAGACCGAGTCAGATGATTTCGAGACCGAAGGTAGGGACGATGATTTCGGCTCTGATGTCGACGATATGTCCGAAGACTTCGGCTCTGACTACGACGACGAATTCGGCGATGACGAGGATCTTGATACCGGCGACGATGAGTTCAAGGACAGCGACGACGAGGATTTCGACTGAGAAACACTGGTGATGCCGGCAGGCGGAAGGTGCTGTCTGCAACCCGTTAGGAGGCAGAGATGATGTGGTACGACTGGATGTGCCTGGGAATCGTAGCGGCCGGTGCAGTGGTGCAGGCGATACGAGCCGGCAAGGTCGGAGGCATGGGTCTGCCCCTGTTTGAAGCCTGCGGGGTGATCTGCGCCGGTGTCGGCGCCACAAAGCTGTATGAGCCGCTTGGCCTGGCGCTCGGTCTTGGCAACAACAAGTGGGTGATGCTGATAATCCTCTTTGTTGTCTTCTCGGTGCTGGGATTCCTGCTGGCGCGCTGGCTCTTTTCGGTTCTGGCGTGGACTTTTGAGAGTATGGACGCTCTGTTCGGTTTCTTCTGGGGTATTGCTCTGGGCTGGGTGGTGGCGAACGTTGTTTTGAGAGTGATAATCGAAGCCCAGGGCGGGGCGTCGGGCGCGGTTGGTGCAATAGTGCTCGGTCCTGAAGAGGCACGGGCTCAGGCGCCGATTGCCAACGAGATAATGAATTTCCGCACCTGGAATGCCATAATGCGGCTTTTGTTCAAAGCCAAGCTGGGACCGGATTTCAATCCGGACGTCGGCTGATCTCCGATACCAGCCGGCGTTCTTGACTTAGCAGGGCACAGTTCTAGAATCAGCCCGTGCTCGAAGTCTATACCGGTGACGGTAAGGGTAAGACAACTGCTGCTTTCGGCCTGGCGCTGCGGGCTGCGGGTCATGGCTGGAAGGTACTCATCATCCAGTTCATGAAGGGCGATCCGGGTTATGGCGAAGTCAAAGCTGTGAGTCAGGTACCGGGCATTGAAGTCCGCCAGTTCGGGCTCCCGACATTTGTAGAGCGCGGCAAACCCAAACCTGCTGATAAGCGGCTTGCTGCCGAGGGTATGCAGGCGGCTGAGCAGGCTCTGCGCTCGGGTCAGTATCAGATG
>JBDRUL010000066.1:0-6488 GCA_039801305.1 Caldifarciminota bacterium
CCCCAACGCCATTGCCGTAATGCGGGAAGCGGGAATTGACATCAGTAAAGCCGTACCCAAAGGGTTCAGCGACATTCCTGACCGACGCTTCGACTATCTGGTCACTATGGGGTGCGAAGTCAGCTGCCCGTTTCTACCCGGCGCCAAGCAGGTGCAATGGCAGATTCCTGACCCGCACGGCAAGGACATGGCGGAGTACCGCCGTGTGCGCGATATCATCAAGGAACAAGTATCTGACCTGCTCGATTCGCTGGGTCTGCTGAAGAAAGGCTAATTCAGTCTCCCCAGTCTCCCAGATCAGCGCTGAAGCCGAATGTCGCCGTTGGTATGACACCTGAATAGTTTCTGACTGGCGCAGCTCCAATAGTCAGCGTGAAATGGCGCTGGCTTTGTCCTGGCTCACCAGAGTGGTGGGCGATACCGACTCCCGCATCAAGCCATTGTGCCCAGCCAAAGGCAGTAAACCGATCTCCAATATCTTTTAAAACCGTAATATTGGCTAAACCGGGATAGCCAATGCCCGCACGCACCGACAATCCCGGCAGAACTTGGAATTTCATCGCACCCCCAACGTTCACAATCAGCGCCACGCCGGAAGGCGGATTATCGGACTCGGTAAGCCAAGACCCGCTGCCGATTCCTGCCCGTAGAGACCACTCAATACTTTGAGAAATTGGCTGACGGTGCTGTCCCACCACCCACACCCCGGCACAGAGATTTCTCTCTCTTATGAGAAGGTGCAGAGAATCAAAAGGCCATCGCCACGGCCCGAAGGGACCCTCGCGCAGCTGCATCCACGACGACCGCACCCGCGCCCAGGGAATGATTCCGGTGACTATGCCAAACCCGTTATGATCTTCCTCGGTTATTGTCGCGCGCTCAGCCAGATACGGCGCAGAACAGGCACAGAGAAGAAGTACCATTGCCGGCAGTAGGTTACTACCCCGGTTGGCGGCATTACACATCCGCTCTGTATCGTACACTGCTCACCTCCGGGCCGCCCAACAGTAGTAAGCGGCATCGCTGTCCTAGCGCGGAATCATACCACTATCTCTCGCCTGCGTCAATGCCCGATCTCCTGTTGACTTTGAAGCTACCTCGGACTAGATTGATGCCATCGATCAGCGCCGGAAGGTAGCCCAGCAACGGCAGTTTCAACCGCCCCTTCCGGTACTTGCTTGCGGAAAGGGAGATCCAGATGGGTTCTGACTTCCAGTCCTGTACCAGCCGGGGAATGAGGGCCTGTCTCGAACGGGGAGAAGAGTGCCGACGGGAGCATCGCCGGCGCTGGCAGCGCGCTAAACGACTCCGCTTCGACACGCTGGCGGTGCACGGGCTCTATACTGTCGCCGAGGCAATTGAACAGAACAAGGGTGCTATCATCGAACCGCTCTTTCTTTCGTCTGCCCAGGCTTATCGTGATTCCGACGATATGGAGGCCGGCCTCTCGTATCAGGTCCCAACCTGGTGCTACACCCGGATTCATAATCCGACCCTGGGCGTGCTGGAAGATACGCTGGCGCTGCTCGAAAGCTACGGCATGGACGACGAAGTCGGCTGCTGTGCCTACTCCTCGGGAATGGCAGCAATCGAGAACGTGACCGACACCCTGCTGGTACGGCAGGGCTCTGAACCGCCTAACTTCGTAAGCACCTGTCAGCTCTACGGCGGCACCTATCAGCAGTTCAGTGTGCGCAAGGCACAGGAGCGGGGGATTGATGTCCGCTGGGTCGTAGATTCCAACAATCTCGAAGAATGGCGCTCAAAAATTGACCGCAATACCCGCTTTCTATACGGCGAACTGCCTTCTAATCCGGGGCTGGCTTTCTTCGATCTCTCACGAGTGATTGAGCTGGCTCATGAACACGGTATCCCGATGGTGGTGGACTCGACGATCGCCTCACCCGCGCTGATGCGACCGCTGGTACTGGGTGCAGACATTGTCATCCAGTCTGCAACCAAGATAATGAGCAGTTCAGGAATGGGTATGGCTGGGGCGGTTATTGCGCGTAAACCGATAGTCTCGAACATCAACAACGATGCTATGAAGGCAGACTTTGCGCTCTACCTGAAGCAGTATCCCCAGCGCGACCAGGGAGGTTGTCTGCATCCGTTTCAGGCGTTGATGACCCTTAATGACCTGCGCACGCTGCGACTGAGGGTTGACGCCTGGAGCCAGACTGCCCAGACTGTTGCCGAATTTCTGGCAGACCACCCCAAGGTACTGGCGGTTGAATACCTGGGTTTGAAGAGCCACCCCCTGCACGAGGTTGCCTCAAGGTACCTCTGGCTGGTAGATGCCGAGCATGACAGCCGCTACGGCCGGCCAGTCAACCGCTTTTCCCATCTGCTTTCATTTAGACCCAAGGGCGGGCCGGCTGCCTGCCGTCGTGTATTTGATAAGCTGCAGATGATCTGGCGCGCCACTGATCTGGGCAGGGTTAAATCGGTGGCAACGATTCCGGCAATCTCAACCCATCTTCTGCAGGGCGAAGAAGCACGCAAGGCAGCGGCGATTCCACCAGACCTAATCCGGCTTTCGGTCGGCGCCGAACATCCCGCTGATATCATTGCCGACATTGACCAGGCGCTCACTGCTGCGGGCTAGTTCATGATCAGCTTTTACTCAACCAATCGCCGTTCTCCGGAAGTGAACCTGCGTCAGGCACTTCTGCAGGGTCAGGCGCCAGACAAGGGGCTCTATATGCCTGCGGTGATTCCAGTCATACCGGCAGCCGAAATAAGGAGTTTTGCCCAGAAGAGCTATCCGGAGATCGCCTTTGCGGTTCTTTCGCGCTATACCTCCGGCCTGGTTCCTGACGATGCCCTGATGGAAATATGCCAGGAATGCTATGACTATCCGGTGCCCCTGGAGCATGTCCGCGACCGGCTTTTCATTATGCGCCTTGACCAAGGTCCGACTGCCAGCTTCAAGGACTTTGCCGCCCGGGCAATGGCAAGACTGATGCGCTACTTCCTAAAGGAAGAGGGCGGTGAGCTGGTAATTCTGACGGCAACATCTGGCGACACCGGCAGCGCTGTAGCGCAGGCTTTCCACAACGTCGAGCGTGTCCGAATGGTAGTCCTGTTTCCCAGAGCCGAAGTCTCAGACCGGCAGCGCCGGCAGATGACCACACTCGGCGGTAACATCACGGTAGTGGCGATTGATGGCAAGTTCGACGACTGTCAGGCGCTCGTCAAACAGGCTTTTGCCGACCCGGCGCTGAGGAATATCCGTTTCTCTTCAGCGAACTCCATAAACATCGGCAGGCTTCTGCCACAGGCGGTCTACTACTTCTGGGCATGGGCTAAGCTGCAGGAAGACGGCGAGAAGGCGGTATTTTCGGTTCCCTCGGGTAACTTTGGTGATATGTGTGGCGGCATGCTCGCCTGGCGGATGGGATTACCGGTAAGCCGGCTGATAGTAGCTACCAATGCCAATGACGAGTTCCCGCGGTTTCTTTCGACTGGCACCTATCAGAAGATAGTGCCATCCCGCGTCTGTATCTCCAATGCGATGAACGTCGGTCATCCCTCAAACCTTCCCCGTCTGGTGGCGCTGTATTCAGGAGTAATGGACGAACAGGGAAACGTCTCCAAGCCGCCCGATTTTGCCCTGATGCGCGAGGACCTGTGGGCAACGAGCATCTCAGACGACGAGACCCGAAAGACAATAGTCAACGCTTGGCAGCGCCACCGGGTACTGCTGGAGCCGCACGGTGCGGTGGGCTGGGCAGCATTGGAGCGATTTGTGAGCGACGGGCACTGCCCATCTCTGGCAGTATCGATAGAGACCGCTCATCCGGCGAAGTTTCCCGAGGAGATTCAGCGTCTGCTCGGTTTCGAACCTGAGCTTCCCCCTGCACTTGCCGGGCTGGAAACCAAGACAGAGCACTATGAGGAAGGACCTAACGACTATCGCTGGTTTCAGGATTTTCTGAAGCAGCGGCTTGGCAGCTGACCCAAAGTAGTGGCAGAGGAATCCGGTCTCAAGTTCATTGTCTTCCTCGGCGACGGTATGGCCGACTATCCGCTGGCTGAACTTGGCAACCGCACACCCCTGCAGGTAGCAAGAAAACCGGCAATGGACAGGATCGCCCGAGACGGGGTCTGCGGGCTGTTTCTGACTGTTCCCGAAGATATGCCACCGGGGAGCGAAGTGGCCAATCTTACTGTGCTCGGCTACGACCCCCGCGAGTGCTATCAGGGCAGGGGAGTGATTGAGGCGGCAAGTATGGGGGTTGCACTGGAGCCGAATGACATCGCCCTTCGTTGCAACCTGATCTGCATCCGGAACGGCAGAATAAAAAACCACTCTGCAGGTCACATCTCAACCGATGAAGCAGCGATACTGATAACGGCAATAGACCAGCAGCTTGGCTCCAATCTGGTAAAATTCTATCCCGGTGTCAGCTACCGCCATCTCTGCGTCCTGAGGGATGGTTCTGCCGAACTCGAGTGTGCTCCGCCCCACGACCATGTTGGCGAACCGGTGAGTGAACTCCTCATCAGACCAAGAAACGATGCCGCTCAACCCACTGCCGACCTGCTCAACCGAATGATCATCGATTCATGGAGCATCCTCGCCGGGCACAGCGTGAATGTCAGCCGAACGCTGTCCGGCAAAGACCCGGCAAACTCGCTATGGTTCTGGTCTCCCGGCAGGAAACCGGCAATGAAGACCTATCAGGAGATGTTTGGTATCACCGGCGCAGTCATCTCCGCCGTAGACCTGATAAGGGGGCTCGGTGTATATGCGGGTTTTGATGTCATCAATGTCACCGGCGCTACCGGTCTCATCGACACCAACTACGAGGGCAAGGCTGATGCCTGCGTCAGCGCACTCGCCGACCACGACTTTGTCTTTGTCCATGTGGAGGCTTCCGACGAAGCCAGCCACTCCCGTGACCTGCAACAGAAGATTCTGGCAATAGAGTATCTGGACTCAAGGCTCATCAGCCGGGTGATGCAGCAAATTACCGAACGCGGAATCTCTGCACGTATTGCAGTTCTTCCCGACCATCCCACTCCGGTATCGAGCGGAAACCATATCCACGGCGCAGTACCGGTCGCCATAGCCGGATATGGCATAACACCCGACAGCGTCACCCTGTTTGACGAAGAATCGGTGAAAGCCGGAAGCTTGGGAACGCTTCAGGGCGACCAGTTCATACGCCGGCTTCTCGACAGATAATAAACCTTGCGCCCCGACCATTGCCGGGGCGCTGCAAAGAAGGTCGATGGTTGCTGCTTGTAAACCGCGAAGCCACTTCGCGTCGCAACGGCTGGCACCATCGAACAGCCGCCGCGAATTCTTACCACAACACCGAGAGGGCAGCTTCGCCCTTTTTCTCGAGGATGTCAGACCCGGTCGCAGGCTGCCTACCGCGCCTTGCAGAGAAAGCATATTCTTTGAACTCGCCATGTCAAGAAATCCCGTCAATCCTGCTAGTATTTGAAAATAGGAGCGTTAGCGCAGCAGGGGCAATACAGCCCGCCCTGCCTGGCGCTGACCTCTTTTCTATCTTATTACCAATCATCGGGTTACCGGCTGGATACCCCCCCAAGGCACGAGTCAAACCCTTATTCCAGCTTTCAGCCGCACAACAGCAGATAGGACGCGTCTCTTGCCTTATACGCCAACCATGCCAGCTGTGGCTATGTCTCGCAAAAATGATATCTTATACTATCAGGGATCCTTCCTGTCCATTAGAAGCAGCCGGCATTGTTGCCGTCACCGTCGATGTTGCGCGCCGGTGAATCGGGTCTCAGCCGGAAATCCCCTCGCGCCGGATTGACAAACTTCGGATCGGCAATGACATTGTCCGACTCATCGCTCACCCGCTCAAAGTTGGCGTCACGGTTGTCCAGCACGTTGTATTCGACGGTCATACCCTCACCCTCGCCGTCCGTGACAATCCCGCGACCATTGCGTGCAATAATGCAGTAGGTGATCTCGGTCATCGGATTGTCGGCAATCGAATAGATACCCGAGACCTCATTATCAACAATCGTACAGTAGGAGATGTCTGCCGAGCCATCCCCAAAGGTATTGCTCAGGTATATTCCGCGGTCACGGTTTCCCGTTATCAGACAGCGCTCAATCGTATGATGACCGTCTTTGACATATACTCCGTGCGAGCCGCCGCCGGTCAGGGTGAAGCCGGAAATAGTCACATCATCACTCGCGAGCGATACCGCCGCATACTCGCCGCCGGCATCGATAATGCTCCTGCCCGGACCTGCGCCAAAGAGCGTGATTCCGCTCACATCAGTAATCTCGACTTTCTCAACATACCTGCCCGGTTTCACGCCGATCACCGCACCTTCGGTGGCATTCCGTACCGCTGCACTTATTGTGGTAAAGTCGCCCGAGCCGTCCTTGGCGACAAGGATATCCGGCGGCCGGCCCTCGTAGAGCAAGGGTCGCTTGGCACACGCGCCGGCCAGAATCAGAGCCGGAATCAGAACAGACAGGCATCTCGCTC
>JBDRUL010000067.1:0-6445 GCA_039801305.1 Caldifarciminota bacterium
CTTGGCAGCAGGTTCCGGCTCCTGCACGGCCGTGACTGGCTGCCGATATCCATACTCGGACAGTCCTTCCGCGTTTCGGCCGGTTCGTTCTTTCAGGTCAACCCTCTCCGTGCTGAAGAACTTTGCCGCAAGGTCCTCCGTTCCGCCGCGCCTACCGGTGTTGAAACCGTTCTGGATCTCTACAGCGGCGTCGGCATGCTCTCAATCATACTCGCCAAGTTCTGCCGCCGGGTGATCGGTATCGAGATCGAAAATCAGGCAGTCGAAGACGCCCGTTGCAACGCTGACTCAGCCGGTCTCGACAATGTCGAGTTTAGATGCGGTGCAGCCGAACAGCTGATCGACAAACTGCCGGCAGCAGACATTGTGGTACTCGATCCGCCTCGTAAAGGCGTCGACCCGGCTGTTCTCCTTGCCATTGTTCGACTTCGACCCAGCCGCATCATCTATGTTTCCTGCAATCCAGCATCGCTGGCGCGCGACCTGGGAGTACTCGAACAGCATTCCTATACGACAACCGATGTCCATCCAATCGACATGTTCCCTCAGACAGCCCACGTCGAGGTGGTAGCCCGACTGGAACCGACCGGCAGCCGATGACCATCCTCGGCAGGGCGGTCACCGATCCTTTCTCAGAGGCGCAGATATCACTGATTGAGATCCGGAACGGACGGATTACGGCCATAACTCCCGTCCACCACAAGAACCCGGCTCAGCTGCCCTTCGTATTTCCGGGATTCATCGACGCCCATACCCACCCTTTTGAGACTGGTCTGGAGTTGATCTTTCCCAACCTCCGCCCAGCCGCCAGCATCGCCGATGTACTGGAATTAATTCGTGAAGGACAACAGCTCGGACGTGACTGCGGAGTGCTGGTCGGACTGAATCTTGAACCCGGGCAACTGGCTGAACACCGGTTACCCACTACCAGTGAGCTTGACCTTGTTACCGGCAGGATACCGACAATCGTCTACCGGGTAGACGGTCACTCCGCGGTGCTGAACTCTGCTGGCATTCAGCTCCTGCCTACGGAGCACATTTCCGCCAACCGCACGCGTGATGGCGTGGTTCGCGGAATACTCTTCGAGGCAGCATCCCGCCTGTTCAAGCTCCGTCTTCTCCGCACTGTACTTAAGGATGCGCTGGGGCAAGTTTCCAACCTTGCCCTGAGCCGTGGGGTTACGACGATCGGTGCGCTTGTCGGCTGGCCCGAGCTGAAAAGACCCGAGTGGCGCCTGTTCGTCGACTCGCTGGCAGCCCTGAGAGTCCGGTCAGTACCTTACCTGCAGACCTGGGACGCAGTGACCGCGGTGGAATTCGGGCTGAAGCAGGTAGGCGGCTGTCTGCTAATAGACGGTTCCTTCGGCTCACACACCGCAGCATTGAATGAGCCGTATTCGGACACTGGTGAGATGGGCATCTGTTATCAGACCGATCGGCAGATTACCGAGTTCCTAGCCACTGCTTCGTCTTTGGGTTTGCAGACCGCAGTTCATTCGATAGGAGACCGGGCAGTTGAGCAGGTTCTACGCTGCCACGGACAGGCAGGTACCGATAGTTTCCCGCTGCGCCATCGCATCGAGCACGCTGAGCTGGTACCAGATCGTCTTTTTGAGGACATCAAGAGATTCGGAATCACTCTGTGTGTTCAACCGACGTTTGAAACCACCTGGGGTGGACCTGCAGGAATGTATGCCCGTCGCCTTGGCAGCAGATGGAGCCTGACAAACCGGCTGAAAGACCTGATGCAGTACAGAATACCGCTCTGCGGCGGGTCGGACTCGCCGATAACGTCACTTGATGCCATCGCCGGCATCCGCGCTGCCAGCAATATGCCAAACGCAGATCAGAGACTTGACCCCGCCTCAGCCACGGCTCTGTTTACAACCTGGGCCGCCACCGCACTGGGCTTGCCGGAGTCTATTGGAAAGATATCCTGTGGACTCAGTGCTGATTTGACATTACTCGATGGCGATCCGCGATTCAGCGACTCAGTCCGTATCATCGCTACAATCAGGGACGGAGAAGTCGTCCACGGCACTGCCGAACCTGCTTTACTGTCCTGCTCCTGTTCCCGGCAGAATACGAACCTGAACTGCACCAGCGGCTGATGCATAACCGCCAACTTGCTCACCTGTTCAGTCGCCTTGCGGATGCGCTGGAACTCAAAGGTGAAAGCGGCTTCCGGCCAGCGGCGTATCGAAAAGCTGCCCGCGTCTTGCTAACGCTCCACAAAGATGTGGCTGAGTTGGCTGAAAACGGCGAGCTCGAGCTGATCCCGGGCATAGGAACAGGTATAGCCAAGAAGATCCGTGAGTTCCTGAGTACGAACACCATTCGCAAGTACGAGGAGGCTATAGCCGACCTGCCGCCAGGACTGTTCGACATGCTCAACGTGCCAGGCATCGGGCCCAAGACAGTCCGGCTGTTGTTTCAGCATTTGGGAGTCTCAAAGATCACCGAGCTTCAACGTGTGCTTGACGATGGCAGTGCGGCTACGGTGCCGGGCATCGGCGCCAGAAGGATTGAGAACATGCGGCGCGCACTCGCCTCAGTGGGGCTGGCTGGTGACCGGATGTACCTGGATGAAGCCACCGCACTCGCCCGAGATCTCACCGGGTTCCTGCAGTCAGATGCCCAAGTCGTTCAGAGGATCGAATGTGCCGGCTCGATCCGCCGGGGATGTGACTCAGTCGGCGATGTCGACCTGCTGGTCGCCGCTGATAGTGCACAGGAAGTTGTCTCGGCTCTGTCTGCATACAGTGCCGCTGTCATAAGACCAGCATCTGTTAGCACACAAAGAGTATCTCTTCTTCTTGGAACCGGAGACACCAGACGCAAGGTTGATGTGCACATCGCCGGCAGCAGTTGCTGGGGTGCGGCTCTTCTGTATTACACCGGCTCGAAGGACCACTATGCTGCACTCAGAGAACTCGCCCACAGGAGCGGGCTGCGACTCTCTGAACATGGGCTGTTGAAAGGCAAGAGGCTGGTCGCCGGCAACACCGAGCAGGAGATCTATGAGAAACTCGGACTGCGCTGGATCGAGCCGGAACTCAGGGAAGCCCGTGGCGAAATCGAGGCTGCCAGTGCCGGTCAGCTGCCGCATCTCATTACCATTGATGACATACATTCAGACCTGCACATGCACACAGACCATTCAGACGGCACTGCCACCCTTGAAGACATGGCTGCGGCCTGTGCGCGTCTGGGCTATACGCACATGGCTATTGCCGAGCACTCGCCATCAGCAGGTTATGCCGGCGGGCTGGATGATGACAGGCTGCAGCGCCTATGTGACGAGATTGACGCCCATAACTCGCGCTCGGATCGCATCAGGATACTCAAGTCGAGCGAAGTCGACATCAGACCAGACGGCGAGCTTGACTACCCCGATAGCCTGCTCAGGAGGCTTGATTTCGTCATCGCATCCGTCCATCAGGCGTTCCACAAAGACGTAACAAGACGCATCTGCGGAGCCATCCAACACCCACTTGTGCACATGATCGCCCACCCCAGCGGTCGCATCATTGGCCGTCGCCGCGGGTACGATGTGGACTTGGAGCAGGTCATCGACTGCGCCGCCCACTATCGCAAGATTCTTGAGATCAATGCCTACCCGGGCAGACTCGACCTCAACGACATCTGGGCTCGCCGGGCAAGAGAGGCCGGAGTTCTCCTGTCTATCAACACCGATGCGCACGCCACTGACGAGCTCAACTGGATGCAGTTCGGGGTGACCACGGCACGTCGGGCCTGGCTCGAACCGGAGCACGTAATCAACTGCTTGAGCTATAAAGAATTATCAGATCTTCTTACAGCAATACGCAACAGTCAGGGACGGGTTTGAATGTCGAGCCAGCGTGCCCCGGCGAGAATCTCCTGCCACGGCCCGGGCGAGTGTTCACCGGCAGTGATTCGGATTTGGCAGGGCAGCCCGCGCAGGTTGAACACGCGGTACATCTGCAGGTTGTCCTGCAGGTTCCAGTCGGACTTGCGCGTCACAAGATAAGCACAGTTCTGCCTCATTCCTTCAAAACTGGCGAGACGCAAAGCGCCCCCGGGAGCACAGACCGAGACCGTGCCCCTGATTACCTCCGGGTGCATCAGCATCGTAATCAATGCCTGCTGTCCCTGACCTGAAAACCCGAAGAGAAACACGCGAGCCGGGTCGACCGGATATCGTATCAGCAGTTTGCGAACCGTCTTCAGTATGTCCGAAGTGTTTAACCCGACATCCCGATGATTGCGGCTGGCGTGGCAGGAAGCCATGATCCAGCCCAGAGAGTCGGCAATGAACCGGCAGGTATCAAGATCAACCGGCAGGGCTCCATTGCAGTGAAGCAGTATAAGGGCAGGTAAACTCTGGCTGTGGCATGAGTCCTGCCAACGGGCGGGAACATAGAAGCAATCAGAATCGGCATCACAGACAATCCCAGACGAGAGAAAAACCAGCATTCTTGCTATGAGAAGCCCAGTCAACAAGTTACAAAGTCTCCGCGCTCAGCAGTAGCAGCAGCGCCAGCGAGCCGAACAGAAGGTTGGGCAACCACGCTGCCAGTACCGGGCTGATGATGTGAGCGGTACCGTAGGCGCGGCTGGTCTGAATCGCTCCCCAGTAGAGAAACGAGAAAAGCAGAGCAAGTCCAAGACCGAACATTACACCGCCGCGTCTGAGTCTGACAGCTACCGGCAGACCGAGCAGTACCACGATGAGTCCGACCATTGCGTATGAGAACCGGTAGTGGTACTCAACCTCCTCGGCCGCAACGTTCTCGCCTGCCCGCTTCATTCTGTGGATTGAAGCCCGGAGAACCGGAGTCGGGGTTTCAGACATCGGCCGGGGCGTGCCGGCCAGCTCGGCAGGCTGCAGATTGACATTGATTGTAGTACAGGCAGATTCGGTGAGCTCCTCGCCAGTAGCTGTATCGAAACGTCTCAACTGCACATCGCGGCCAACCCAGACGCCCTGGGAGTACACCGCCTCACGGGCATCCACGCGTGCCGTTACCAGGCGATCCCGGGAAAGGTGTATCGCAGAAAGGTCCCGCATTATGGTGTCCGCCTCGAGTTCTCGCGCGAAGAGGACAGTCCCGCCCAGAGCAACGTAGACATTCTGCCGCTTGCCAGCCGGCTGAGCAGGGCGACGTGCAATCCGGAAGCGACGCAGGTCACTCAATCTACGGTTAGAGGGGATGGTGACCAGTTGAGTGCCAATCAGGGAGAGGACGACCGACGCCAGACCAGGCGCGATTGCCGGAACGAACAGGCGGCGCACCGCCACTCCGGCACTCATCAGGGCCTGAAGTTCACGATCACGTACCGCCTGCCCGTAGACAACAAAAACCGCAAGCAGCAGGCTCACGGGATACAGAAGAGTAATTGCCGAGGGCAGTTCGTAGAGATAGTTCAGCAGCACGAGTCCGATACCTACCCGGCGCGTGGTAAAGTAGCTCAGCTCCTCAAAGAGGTCTATAAGCAGATACAGAGTCACCACACTTGCCAGTGCCAGTAGCGCAAACTTGGTAAGATCGATAAGGAGCCGCCGGTCTATCGTCTTCATCGCAACCTGTCCCCTATTGCGCTCACCAGTGAGCGTTCAAAGAGTGCATTCGCCATAAGTTCAACCGTGGGCAGAATGAGTACCAGATTCGGCAGCCACATCCCCACAAAGGGCGAGACCTTGCCGGCATCGGCCAGGGTCTGTCCGGCAAGGAGCAGAACGTAGAATATTCCGAAGAAGACCAGGCCGACCACAAAACCAGTCCCGAGCCCGCCGCGCCGCAGCAGCAATCCCAGCGGAACTCCGAAGAGCGCAAACAGCAGGCAGGAAAAAGCCAGGGAGATGCGTTTCTGCAACTCTGCCTGGTAACGGCTGATTTCGAGCCTGATGTGGCGCAGCTGCGCGTTGGCTTCGCGGAGGCGCACTTCACGAGCATCCGGATCAGCTCTCGCCGTATCAGCTGTCCGAAGCTCATCGAGCAACCGCCTCTGGACACGGGCCTGCTCGGCCAGCTCCTTCAGCAAACGGGGTATGACCATCTCCTGACTGCTCCGATACTCCCGGTCATGACGAACAAGCTCGTCATCCGCCAGCACGTTTATTGTATGCTCATCGAAACGGAGCCGACGGTAGCCACGTTCGCCCACCAGCTCGTGCATCTCCCCCCTGAAAAGCCTGAGGGTCAGGTATCGACCGTCCGGCGAATAGGAGAGCAGGCCATCAGGAGCAGTCACGAACGACGGCCGGGTACCGGCAGAAGAGCGGTCGAATATGATCACGTTCTTAACACTGGAACGTCGTTCATCGATAGCACCAATGTACGCCAGGTAACCGGGAAAATCATCCATGAAAACCCGCTCACGGATGCGCAGGGCAGGCTTTTTCCGGGCAACATCGGTCAAAAGGTTGCGAACACGGTGCTGCGCTTCAGGGACTAAAAAC
>JBDRUL010000068.1:0-6396 GCA_039801305.1 Caldifarciminota bacterium
ATGTCCGGACTTGACCGGGCAGGACGCCTTCTCTCGTGAGGAATGGGACCGGCTTAAATCGTAGCCATCACCTATCGCACCTTTGGCGAGGGCACCAAGGGTGCAGTAGAAGCTGCAGTGATGGCTTTGGATGCCGGCCTGATACCTGCCAACACTGATATCATCGCTATCGGCGGAACCAGCAGCGGTGCTGATACTGCCCTTGTGATCCGGCCCACCCATGCCAGGGATTTCTTCGCAACCACCGTGAGGGAAATCATCTGCAAACCGAGAACCCGGTGAGAACAGGAGGGGAAAAATGACGTGTCCGTTCTGTGATATAGTAGCTGGCCGAGCCAGAGCCCGGCGGGTCTACGAAGATGATAATACGCTGGCGTTTCTTGACATTCATCCGGTCTCACCCGGACACTGTCTGGTGATCTCCAAGAGACACGTGCAATGGTTCACTGACATCGAACCCGAGGACGGCTTGGCCGGTCCGTTTCTCAAGGCGTGCTACGTAGTCGCGCGCAAGGTCAAGCATGCACTCAACTGCCGGTACGTGACGATGCTGATCCGTGGGACTCGCGTGCCACACCTGCACATGCTCATTGTACCGACCCTCGAAGAGGACAACCTGCTCGACAAGACACTGAACCTGCACCACTTTGCTCAGGAGAGATTGAAACCTGCTTTGAGCGAAAGCGAACTAGACGAGATCTGCCAGCGGATTCAGAAAGCCAAACCCTGACCGCAGGCATTGGGATTCTGCCGGTGGATTTGACCGGATACTCTGCGGACGCTATAATAGATTGATGTTAAACAAGGGGTAAGCAGGGACGCTGTGTGCTCCCGGCTGCATTCTGAGCGGGCAGCCGCGGTAAACTGCGGAGCGCTCCCTGACCTGACCGCAACACAGAACGGAGGGACTGTGCACAAAGACACCTACAACAGCAAGACACTCACCGTCGGCATCTGGTTCATGCTGGCTGCCACTGCTGCTCTTATGGTCGCCAATCTTGTGGTACGACCGCCACTGAACTGGCTGCGACTGATTCCGGTATACACACTGGCCGCATTCACTCTGTTACATGGCTTCACGTTCTTTGGAATTAGACGCACGCTCTGGTTCCTTGCACTCGGGCTCGTCGTCTCCTACGTTGCCGAGTACCTCGGCACCAACTTCGGTGCAATATTCGGTACCCACTGGTTCAGCCGTGTCCGTGACCTGCGCCTGCCAGTCGGAGTGATGCTGCCTGGCCGGGTGCCGCTGGCAGTTGTCCTTACCTGGTACGGCATGCTCTATGCTACCTTCCTGACCGCTGTCTTCCTCGTAAAGGCGCGGCCTTCTGAACCCAGCCCCTTTGCCACTGTGCCCATTGCTGCCGGAATGCTGATGGCTCTCTGGCAGTTGACTGCCGGTCCGGTTGCGGTGGCTTGGGGTTTGATGGGCTTCGTCAACAAAGGCTTCTACCATTCTGTTCCTCTCTCAAGTTTCGTTGGCTGGTCTGTCACCACAATGTTCATCCTGCTCTTCTTCATGGCGGTTGAACCTGAAGCAGCGAACACCGACCGGTTCCACGCCCGGATTTCGAGCCGGCCGATACCGTTTCTTCCTCTTGTGATGTTCGGCCTGCAGCTGCTCTACGGAACTGTCACCTGCTTTCTCCTCGGCTTCAACGGCGCAGCCTGGCTGGGTACACTCGTGCTTGTTCTCTACCTGCTTGCGATAGCCGTCAGTAACAGAAAGACCGTGCCCGATCTAAAGCCAGCAGAAAATATTGCCTAGCCAGAGCCGATTGATGGAACAGACCAGCTGCTGTTGACTTGAGCCTGGTGCGGACTACCGTATACGCAGGAAGAACTGCCCGTGATGGCTTGCTGTCCAATCCTTGTGTTGTGCATCACCTTGTCGCTGCCCGACCTCCGCCAGTTTCTGGCGCGTCGGGACTATGTCGGTGCAATCGCGCACTATCTCCGACAACCAGCCAACGCTTCCAGCCTCCGCAATCTTGCCCGGGTCTATGATCACTGGCACCGGTATGACTCCAGCCTTCACTACTGGCAGAGAGCTCTCGAGCTGGCTCCCGACAACGACTCGGCCATAGCCGGTCGCTGGACAGCTCTGTACCGCCTGTACGAGAAGGATACGGCTCTTCTCCCCTCGGTCAGAAGGCTCATTGCCGATGAAGCCAGCCGGTTCGCTACCGACAGCTCGGTCCGAGGTCTTACCCTCGCATTCGACGGACTATCCCTTGCCGACACAGCCCTTGCCCGCGACGTTGCCGCTCAACTTACAAGACTCTATCCTGATAGCCCCAGAGGATACGAAATCATTGGCGCCGCATTCTACGACTCGCTCTATCCGGTGTGGACAGACGATACGGCAAAGATACCGCTGCTGAAACGTTTTCTTGCCCGCTACCCAAGATCAGAGTGGCGCCTGACGTTCTATATGTTCCTGCTCAGTTCGCGCTTCGCACTGAAGGACACGGCCGGACTCCGCAAGGATGCTGCAGAAGCGATTGCAGACGACTCGCTCGACCCCTTCCGGTACCGCTATGCTGCAGCCCTCTTCAATCGGTTGAAGTTCGATCCCGCAACCGCTGAACAGTATGCGCGAGCTGCGATTCATCTGGAGCCACTTGCCCGCAAGCCTGCAAACAAACCAGCAGAACAGTGGGAACTCGAGTATCCGCCGCTGGGCTGGCAGTCCCGGCTCTCTTTGGCTGAAGCTCTCATGCTTCAGGGACGCCATCACGAAGCCAGACTCTGGCTGGAACAGGGACTGAGTCTGTTCCGGTGGGACGCCAATCAGGAAGCCACACCGGCGCCCATTCAGTGTCTGCTCGGCGAGTTGATGCTGGCTCTGGGTGACACTGCTGCGGCAACCGAACAGCTGTTCTGCGCACTGGAATCTGGCGACTCCCGTAACATATGGACAGCCCGCGCTGACACTGCTCTCTGCGCAGTCGGCTATATCACAGCAAGAGCCCAGCTTCAGGCTGGTCGATCTCGAGCCCGCTACAACGGACCGGTCTTCACTGACATCACTGACGACTGCGGTTTGGGCGGCCGCCATGAATCCCGGGTCGCCTGGGGCGACTATAACAACGATGGCTACGACGACCTGCTCTTGAACGGCTGCCGCCTGTTCCGTAACGACAGCGGCAAGACGTTCACTGACGTGACCGAGGAAATCGGCTTGCGCGCCGCCGTAGGCAGAGGCGGAGTGTGGGCAGACTACAACAACGACGGCTGGCTGGATATCTGGATGTCAGCCAGCTCCGGGCTGGATCGACTCTGGCACAATGACTCAGGTCGGTTCCACGACGCCACCCTTGAGGCCGGCTGTCCGGCTGACTCTTTCCCGACAGAAGGCGCAGCTTGGGCAGACTTTGATAATGACGGCTGGGTCGATCTATACTGCGCGAACTATGAGAATTGGGAACTGCACTCCTACTATCCTGACCGGCTCTGGCGCAACCTTGGCAGCAGCTTTGTTGACTGGACCGATTCTGCCAGAATAGAACCTCCGTTTGGCAGAGATCTTGCCGGACGCGGGGTAGCCTGGGCAGACTATGACAACGACGGTTTCCAGGACTGCTACGTCGCCAACTACCGGCTCTGCGAGAACTTCCTTTGGCACAACCTGGGGGGAAAGTTTTTCGCCAACCTTGCTGGACAGCTGGGAGTTTCCGGAGATGAAGTCAACGTCTGGTATGGTCACACCATCGGTCCCGAGTGGGCTGACTATGACAATGACGGTGACCTCGATCTGTTTACCGCCGACCTCGCCCATCCGCGCTATATCGAGTTTTCGAATCGCTCCCGGCTGTACGAGAATCTCGGCGACAAGGCGATTCCCCGTTTTGTGGACAGGCGCGCCGCAGCCGGAGTCCGCTACGAAGAGACCCATTCAGACCCCGCATGGGCAGACATGGATAACGATGGTGACCTCGACCTATACATAACCTCAGTGTACGAAGGTCGCCGTTCATTCCTCTACCTCAACAAAGGACGACCGCGGCATCGTGCACCCGTATCGTTCCAGGAAGTCACCTGGCTTTCCGGAACCCGCTGTTACAACGGCTGGGGTGCGGCCTTCTCGGATTTCGACAACGACGGTGATATGGACCTTGCGGTAGGCTCTGGCTCCGGAGTACGGCTGTTCCGCAACGACACCCGCAACAACAACCATTGGCTGAAGGTAAGGGTGGTCGGTCGACTTTCCAACCGCGCTGGCATCGGTTCTCGGATTGAAGTCATCCAGCGCCATCGGCATCAGCTGCGCGAAGTTCAAGGCGGCAAGGGCACGACCAGCCAGCACTCCCTCGTCCAGCACTTCGGTCTGGGTGCCAGCGCAGGCAGACTGACCGTGAAGATAAGGTTTCCGTCTGGTAGGACTGCAGTTCTGAAAAATGTGCAGCCCGACCAAGTGTTAACCGTGTCGGAACCGTAAGACGACAATGAAGAAGGAAGGTAGACGACGGTCGGCACCAGTCGTCCGACCATCCGGTGTGTTTGAACAGGCTTCCTGTCAGGAGGTAACGTGAGATCTGGAGTGCTGATGTCAACCATCATCTTGACCGCTTCAGCCCTGAATGCGGGCTATGTAGATACGATCGGTGGCAGCACCTATGACTGCTCAACCATCTGTGCCGGTCTGCAGCGGTTCATCTACGCCGTACCTGGTCGTGGTGTCCACGCGGCCTGGTGGTGGGCAGCAGACACATACCCCTGGCCTGACCGGAATTCCCGGTACAACTTCTACGATGCCAACGGCGGTATCTGGCAGTGGATTGACGAAGACTATATGCTCTCTGGAATCAATCCCCACTCTCAACACACCAGCTACGGAACTCTGGACTACGACCCGCTATCTGCCCAGCCCGTCATATCCTTTCACACCGGCTCGCCCGTGCGCCCGGTTGTAGGACGCGGTACCACTGCCGGCCCGGGCAATTTCCAGTTCTGCCAGGCTCCTGTAGGCTACCAGTGGCCATGGGTGGCAGTGACCGCCAGTGGCACAGTACATCTTGCAATGATAGACAACGAGTCGCAAGACCGACTTTGGTATACCCAGACCACTGACTTTCAGAACTGGACACCACCCGTCAATATCGCCTCACCGGCGCCAGACCCGATGTTCCCTGACCATCAGTTGATTGCTTCAAAACAGAGCAACCGGGTTGCCGTACTCTGGATTGATTATGAAGGAACGCAGTACATGGAACTCTACCTGCGGCAATCCACGGACGACGGCGTAACATGGAATACACCTGTTGAGATACCGCCACCGCCCGCATTTGGCGGAGACACCGTAACCAGTTTCCACATCTCTTCAGTCGGCTCGCTTTATGACCGTAATGACAATCTGTGCTTGGTCGCTGCGGTAGCTCCGATCGCAAATGGCAGTATGGATGTCACTCCGGCAGAGATATGGTTCTACTGCCCCACCAACCTGCCGCAGTGGAGTGAAGTCCATCGCGTCGATGTTCCGGCAGCAAGCCTTCGCCATTCCATCGGCTATAACTCCATAATAGCCTGCCGTCCCAAGGTCGGTCAGAATCCCGCGACCGGAGAACTGTATGTTATCTGGTCAGAATATGACACTGCCAACGTAGAGCGGATCACTCAACTGCTGCGACCTGACATATGGGTGACAAGTTCCAGCGACAACGGCCTGACCTGGACAGTGCCCACCAGACTGACCGGGCCGGATGAACGCGGCCGACTGTATGTCGATCTGGCGCCGTTGGTCAATGACACCCTTCATCTCATCTGGATGGAAGACCTATGCGTCGGAATGAACGTGATGGGGCAGGGACCGGCAACCAGAAACCCGATAGTCTACCTGCAACTGCCCGCCGACGAGATCGGCCTCTCGGAAAGACAACCAGCTTCTGCCAAGCCAACGCACACTGTACCGACACTCACCCCACGGCTCGTTGCTCTTTCTCTCCATTCAAAACGTGCCCTGCTCATAGACCCGGTGGGCCGGGTGGTGGCGCGGCTGAAAGCCGGTAGCACTGACATCCGGCTGCTCGAAAGCGGCGTCTATTTCCTGCACGCATCGGGCAGCGCAAGACCCGAGAAAATCATACTACAGCGCTAGGAGCCTCCGGTTCCTTATTACATAGGCACGAGCGGCTTCTCTTTTCAGGACTGGATAGGACGGGTCTATCCCGAATCTCTGCCGGCTTCACGTCTGCTTGAATACTATGAGAAGGACCTTGGCTTCAATGCTGTTGAACTGAACTTCACCTACTACCGAATGCCGGTGGCCAGAACACTCGAATCGATGATTCGCCGCACCAGCCAGAACTTCGTCTTCGTAGTACGCTCCCATCGTGAGATGACCCACGAAATCTGGACCGACGAAGCCCGCATCCATCTTAAGGACACACGCAACGT
>JBDRUL010000069.1:0-6383 GCA_039801305.1 Caldifarciminota bacterium
GATGCTCCTTGCCATCGGTTTATAGTTCGGCCGTCTTGTGTCTGCTTGCGTGGCAGTTGATGTTGACAGCGCAGGGCATTGTGGCGATGTGACAGGGGAATGCTTCGATGAAGACTGCCAAAGCGGGGGTGCGACCGCCAAGTCCTAGGGGGCCGATGCCGAGTCTGTTTATTCTTTCAAGCAGATCTTTTTCCATTTCGGCGTAGAATGGCTCAGGGTGCATCGAACCGATCTCCCGGAGCAGAGCACGTTTGGCCAATAGGCAGGCGTATTCGAAGGTGCCACCAAGACCTACCCCGACAATAACCGGTGGGCAAGGATTGGCTCCGGAACGGGCAACACGATCGACGACGAACTTCTTGATTCCTTCCGCACCATCTGCGGCCGAGAGCATCTTTACCTCGGACATATTCTCGGCCCCGCCGCCCTTAGGTTGAACAGTGATGCGCAGGAGATCGCCTGGTACGATGCGGGTATAGATTATCGCCGGCGTATTGTCCTTAGTGTTTTCACGGCGGAGCGGGTCGCGGACAATTGATTTGCGCAGATAGCCTTCGGTGTAACCCTTCGCCACTCCCTGCTGAATTGCGGCTTCAAGTTCGCCGCCGTCGATTCTTACCTGTGAACCGATCTCGACCCAAACAACTGCCCAACCGGTGTCCTGACAAATAGGCATCTGCTCTCGGCGGGCGATCTCCTGATTCTCAAGGCACTGTCTCAGAATCTCGCGACCGGTTGGAGATTCTTCGGTCTGGAGGGCTGCGCGGAATGCCTTCACGACATCCTCACCGAGGTTGCAGTTGGCATCAATACAGAGTTGGGCAACCGTGTCGCGGATAGTTTCAGCCTTTATCTGACGCAAGTAAGCTCCCGCTCTAGCCGGAGTGCTTTAAAACCCAGACTTGCGGTTCCCGGGGTATGAGTTTGCTCTCTACTTCGATGGCGTCGTTTTCGATTCGTTGGACGTTCGGAAACAGTCTGGTGAACTGCTCCAGGTCCGCAATCGGGAAGTCGAGTCGTTCGGTCTTGTAGTGCATCGGGATCACCAGGCGGGCTTGCAGTAGTGATATTGTTTGACTGGCGGCCTCCGGACCAATGGTATAGAATCCGCCAACCGGCAGCAGCAGGATATCAACAGGTCTTATTGACGGCGCCTGTTCCTCCGGAAGATGGCCCAGATCACCAAGATGGGCAATCCGCAGTCCCACTCCTGAGAACAAGTATACGATATTGGTACCCCGCAGCCGCCCCTGTTCAGAATCATGAAAGGTACGGATGCCGGTGACCATGACGCTCCCGGCTGTATGAATTCCGGGCTGGTCTATTACCCGGGGATTACCCCTGATATTGGCGGCTCCATCGTGATCAGGATGATGATGGCTGATAAAGACGAAGTCGGCTTCGTCCGAGATGGGCGAATACCGGAGCGAGTTGTCAAAGCAACCGGAAACATAGGGGTCAGTGATGATCTTGGTGCCATCTGAATAATGCAATAGGAACGCCGCATGGCCATACCACTTGATTCTCATAAGCAGTTAGGGGACAACCGACACCCGGCGCCGTCCTCCTCTTGTCCATTCGAACCTGATCCTGCCGGAGGCGAGCGCAAATAGAGTGTCGTCTTTACCCAGACCTACATTGCGGCCAGGCATGAATCGGGTCCCCCGTTGCCGTACAATAATGTTACCTGCCCGCACCAGCTCGGAGTCGAAAGCCTTTACTCCAAGTCGCTGACCGGCACTGTCGCGGCCGTTTTTTGCTGAACCACCGCCTTTTTTGTGAGCCATGTATGTTTCTCCTTAGAACATGCTTGCAGTCAGGAAGTGAATTATATTGCAGGTGCCGATAGAGTCAACGAGAGCCGCGGAATGCTTGACGCGTCAAACCTGACACTATACCCTTTACAAATTCGATTATGCCCACCTATTTACCAAGCTCGGTCAGTGCTCTGATCTGTGGACTGTTGTTCGTTTCATGCGGCAGGACTGACGTTGACAACCGTAACCAGCGGCTCTTGCTGGAACCAGCCCGCGTTCCAGAGGTCGAAACCCTGCATTATCGGATTGTTATCGCCGGCATAGAGGTCGGCACAAGGCTTCAGGCAACAGATACGACGACATTGAATTTGACAGTACCTGCTTTCTCGGTAATGACGGTCGATCGCGTCAGGCTAGGTAATGTCGAACAGGCAGATTCAACCATTGTACAGATGAGCAGGGATAGTCTGTTCCCTGTCGCGGCGTTCCGATTTCTACGTAAGGGACCACTGCTGGTTACAGCAGCTGCCCTGTTTAGGCAGGCGAACACTGCTGGAGCGACTGGTTCGGTGGGAATAACGACTTACGAGGAGGGTACGGGAGAGGTCTGCCGGGCGCTGCCTTTTGGAGCGGGCAGGAAAGGCTGCGGAGAGCTGAGTCTGTTGGGCTGGTTGGGCAGAGCGATTGCCCTTGCAACTGGACAGGAGGATGAGCTTTTATGTGCCTGGCTGCTGAGTGAACCGCCCGGAGGTGCTGTTCTACTGGTAAGGGTGCGGTCGGATGGGGAGGAGACAGTGACTGTTCCTGCGGGCAGTTTCGAGTGTAAGCGAATGCAGTTTGTCATTGGCGGCGCCGATACACTGAGGTGCTGGTATGCTATTGCTGGCACGCATCAGATGATACGGAGCCAAAGCAGTACCGGAGAACTGGTCGAACTGGTCGAACTGGTCAATAGACGACCCTGACACAGTCAGCGGCTGATAGCTGTCAGCTGCGACCTCCGGGTTGTCGCAGCATATTATTCTCGCAATATCGAGGGTTATCTGCACGAGTGATAAAGTGCGTCCGTTAAACAGAGACTAGCCGAGTTCCCGCAAAAATATCTAGTTGATTCTAAAGTAGTTAGCATAGCTGGCATCTGGAACAGATGGTGCACAGGAGGTGGAAGTGTTACATTTCGGAAGCTGAGAGGATTTGTAAGCGTGTTTCTGTTGATTAGCGTTTGGGGTTACCTTCGGGCGCTGTTTGTCCGCGTGGATTCTGACGTGAAGGTCGGCGCAGTAGCCGCAGCATCTACCCCGAGCAGTCACCCCTCAACACCGGACCGAAGACCCATCCACCCCTCGGTTCGATCACGCGACGCTCTTGTGGTGTCGCCCGACTGCCCAAAGACCGGCTCGGCCTACCGACTGCAGGTTGCAACCCCAGCCTGAGCGGCGAAGCCGGCTGCTTGCGATTCTGCGCCGACCTGTCTGTTTCTCGCTTAAATACGCGTAAGACATATCCCTCTGTTGAAGTGGGCGGGCGGGATTTGACTATCTTCTGATCGCCAATATACTCGCAGGCTGAAGGTACCAGTGGTGAGCAGGATACGAGGATTCTTGTGGCGGCTGGTCCGCGAGTGGGTACCGGTGATAGCGGCGGTGCTTGTGATTCGTGCGTTTGTGGTCGAGTCGTTTCTTGTGCCGACTGGTTCGATGCTTAATACCATCTACATCGGCGATGCGATGCTTGTCAACAAATTTGTCTATGGCATCAAGTTGCCTTTCAGCGACCGGGTGGTCATTCCGGTCTCCTCCCCGCGGCGGGGAGATATAATTGTGTTCCGGTTTCCCGCTGATCCGGATGAGCCGAAAGACCCTGCCAATCCACACCGGTATCAGCGGATATTCCCACGATGGCTACAGCTGTTGCCCCTGTTCTGGGACAGGCAGCGCAGCTTCTTCGTCTGGTACACTCCGCAAAACTATGTGAAGCGGTGCGTTGCGATTGCGCTGGATACGGTTGAATACCGGGACAAGAGGCTTTACGTGAATGGTCAACTACAGACCGAGCCATACGTCATTCACTCGGACAGGATGGTCTTTCCCGGACTTGAGTCGGTGGCTCAATTCAATCCCGATTTGAGGCGGTACGTTGGCAACTTCCAATCTGAGTGGGAGAACCGCCGTTTCTTCCGTAATCGCGAGCTTTCGCCATTCGTCAGGGATAACTTTGGGCCGGTAGTGATTCCGCCCGGCCACTGCATGGCGATGGGTGACAACCGTGATAACTCCGAGGACAGCCGTTTCTGGGGCCCTTTGGACCTCCGGTATGTAAAAGGACGACCAATGGTTATCTATTTCTCGTCCAGCGCCGCCTCCAATCCGCCCAATCTTCTGAAGATACTCCTTTCACCGTGGGCGATCAGGGTGCAGCGCATCGGCAGGCTGGTTCGGTAGATTTGCCGCAGTCCTCGGCATCCGATCGGCCACAGCCAGCCGCAGTTTTTGTTTCAGTTCCTTATGGTTACAGCTGCCGCCGTGACTGGCGTACTGGCGTAAGCCAGCAGAAATACTCTCCACGGGCGATGGAGGGTCTTGTCAACTGGCTCTGTCGTGAGATTGAACTGCGTACGAGTGAAACAGGACGATTTCCCGGTGTGGAGTTCGCCGGCATCTATTTCGGTGGGTGTGGCCCTTCGCTGCTCAGTCTGGATCAACTTTACCGAATCCTGAAGGCAGTTTGTGACAACCTGCCCACGAACCTGCAGGAGCAGGGCTTGCTGGTACTGCCGGGCAGTGTTCAGGCGGGTAAGGCCAAGGTGCTTCGGGAGTCTGGATTTGATCGGTTAGAGCTGCGGGTTGAGGTCGGACAGCAGTATTTGGAGGATTTTGAGATACTGCGCGCCGCTGGCTTCGCTAGTGTGGGTTTCGAAGTGGGTTACTCGGCTGATTCCCTCTGGGAGGAATGGCTGGCACGACTTCTTGAGTTGAGACCGGACACTGTCGTCTTCTATGTTCCTGAAGGTCTTACTTCGTATGACCTGCTCAGCGCCATACGCCGCGCGCGTCGTCTCGTCGAAGGTTCGTTTAGGTGTTTCCTGCTGCACCACTACTGCCGGACTGGCAATGAGTCCGTGTTGATGGCGAATCTGTGCGGAGGCGAGGTGGTGGGGTTCGGCCCGGGCGCAGTGACCGTCATCAATGGGCAGCGCCAGCAGAACGAGTTGAACACGCGACAGTATGTCAAGAGAGTGAGCAGGGGTGATGTCAGACGGCCAAGCATGCCTTTGGTGCGTGCCGATATGCTGATGAACAGGCTGTTGCGTCTAGAGGGTATTTCCCGGGATGAACTCAGTCCAGACTCGTTGGCCGCTCTCCTTGATGCCGAGTTACTGCAGCTGGAGGGCAGCAGGCTTCAGCTTTCAGAGCAAGGAGTTGTTGCGATCGAACGGGTGAAGCAGATACTGGTGGAGAACGATTGGCGGGTGGGAAACTTGTCTACTCCCACTCGATCGTAGCTGGCGGCTTGGACGATATATCGTAGACCACCCGGTTGACTCCCTTTACCTGGTTGATGATCAGGTTTGAAACACGGGCAAGAAACTCGTCAGGGAGTCTTGCCCAGTCAGCGGTCATTGCGTCAGTTGAGGTGACTGCACGCAGAGCGATCACGTTTTCATAAGTTCGTTCGTCACCCATCACGCCAACGGTACGAATCGGCAAGAGCACGGCCAAGGCTTGCCACACCTGCTGATAGAGTCCGTTCCGGCGCAGCTCGGAGATGAAGATGTGGTCGACCTCCTGCAGCAGGCGAACCCGTTCAGGGGTGACTGCTCCAATTATACGGACTGCCAGGCCGGGCCCAGGGAACGGGTGCCGGCCGAGAATACTGGTGGGCAGTCTGAGTGCCCGGCCGAGCTTACGTACCTCATCCTTGAAGAGGTCTTTGAGTGGTTCGACTAGGCGGAGCTTCATCTTGCTGGGCAGTCCGCCGACGTTATGATGGGTCTTGATGGTTGCCGACGGCCCGCCGAACGCCGAACGCGACTCAATCAGATCAGGATAAAGGGTACCCTGAGCCAGAAAACCGATGTCGGGATGACGGTCTGCTTCCTCCTCGAACACCCGGATGAATTCGTGACCGATGATACGACGTTTCTTTTCTGGGTCGGTGACCCCTTTGAGCCGGCGGAGAAACCGGTCTGCGGCGTTGACATAGCGGAGTCCGAGTCTGCGTCCGAGCAGACGGCGGACTTCAACCGGCTCGCCCTTGCGGAGCAGACCGTTGTCCACGAAGACGGCGACGAGCTGATCTCCGATTGCCCGACGGAGCAGCATAGCCATAGTGGTTGAGTCGACTCCGCCGGAAACAGCACAGAGCACAGAGCGTTCGCCAACCTGTTCCCTGATCCGGCTGAGCTGTTCGCGGATGAAGGATTGCATCGTCCAAGTTGGCTGACAGGCTGCGATCCGGAAGAGAAAATTGCTCAGAATATGGCGACCGGCAGGCGTGTGTTCGACCTCAGGGTGAAACTGTAGGCCGTATATGCGATGCTGCTCGTCGGCCATGGCAGCGATGGCAACCGAACTGGTGCGTCCTGCCCTTCTGAAACCTTGGGGCAGCCGAACGACCGAGTCACCG
>JBDRUL010000070.1:0-6269 GCA_039801305.1 Caldifarciminota bacterium
TCCTGGCTTGAGCGCGTCGAATCCGGCAATAATCAAACCCTTCTGCAGGCCGCTGAAACGTTGAATACCCCGCACCGACCAGCGCTCAAGTGCCTCGTCTGATTTTCGCAACGTCCCTTCAGAAGAACAAGGTGCATCGACCAGAACCCGGTCAAACATTCCGGCAAGCTGACGACCAAGTGAAATGCCGTCGGTTCGGCAGACCGCAACGTTCAAACATCCTGCCCGATCGATATTGCCAATCAGACCCCGCAGCCTTTGCAGCGAGACATCGTTTGCGACCAACAGACCATGATTCTCCATCATTGCTGCCAGCTGAGTCGTCTTCGACCCCGGTGCGGCTGCAATATCCAGAACGCACTCCCCGGGTCGAGGAGCGAGAATCAGTGGCGGCACCATCGAAGCCGCCTCCTGCACATAGATCAAACCGAGAAAATGGGCAAGCGTCCTGCCCAGTCCGACTCCACAAGCAACACTGAACCCGAGCTCAAACCAAGACAGAGGTCTTGGATCAAACTCCGTAAGCAAGCTGCATACCCTGTCCTTTGTCGTCTTCAGAGTGTTAACCCGGAATGTCCGGCTCAGAGGACGGTTCATTGCCGCAACAAACTCGTCAAAGTCAGGAATTATTCTTGCGTACCGCCGGACAAACTCTCTGGGGAACTGGCGTCCCTCAAAACGGTGACGGCCTACGAATTCCATATTCACTCGGGCATTCTAGAACTGATCGGTCAGGGATCAAGTGCCGTTGACTGACAAGTTGCTCGAACTAGAATCATCTGCCTTGTCCGGACTTATCAAACGCCCCGCACTTTCGCGTCGCACCAGCGAAGCGCTAACCGCCCTGTTATATCTGCTGCCGGCAGTTCTGCTTCTGCTCGCATTCCGAATCCTGCCCATAATCCTCTCCGTTCGGATCAGCCTCTATGACTGGCGAATGGCTGGTCCGGTCCGTTTCTTGGGACTTGCCAACTATGCGGCCGTGCTCAGAGATCCGAACTTCTGGCGATCTCTGCTCAATACCGGCTGGTATATCGCCTTCGAAGTCCCCGTGACGATGCTTCTGTCGCTGGTGATCGCCCTGCTTCTGAATCAGCAGATTCGCGGGCGCGGCATTTACCGTACCATCTACTACCTGCCAGTTGTAACTTCTATCGTTGCCGTATCGGTAGTCTGGAAATGGCTGTTTAATCCCGACCGTGGGCTATTTAACTACATTCTTTCGCTGTTTGGAATCAGCGGTGTGCGCTGGCTGCAGGACCCGCGTGGTCTGTTCCAGATTCTACTGGGGTCGTCTGGCAACAAACTTCCCTTGGCATTGCGCGGTCCCTCAGTGGCATTGCTTTCACTTGTGATAATGGGTATATGGAAGGCGCTGGGTTACAACATAATCATTTTCCTTGCCGGTCTGCAGAACATTCCCAAAACGTACTACGAAGCTGCTCGCGTCGACGGTGCCGGGCGCTGGCGAACATTCTGGCAGATAACCTGGCCGCTGGTATCTCCGACGACCTACTACGTCCTGATAATGTCCTGTATCGCCGCCTTCGAAACCTTCGCGCAGGTCTGGATGATGACATCTCCACCCGGCGGCCCCTTGGGAACGACTAAAACCGTAATGTACTACTTCTACGAAAATTCGTTTGACTACTGGCGGCTGGGCTATGGCGCCTCAATCGCCTTCATCGCCTTCGTTATTATATTGGCACTCACCATCTTCCAGCGGATTTTTCTGGAACGGCGGGTTCATTATGGCTAACCGTCACCGGCTGCTGCACAACTGGCCGATTCATCTTCTGCTGATCCTTGGCAGTATCGGAATGGTTCTGCCATTCTACTGGATGGTCACAACCTCTCTTAAGCAACCGCTGGAAGCCCTTCGTTTTCCTCCGACTTGGATCCCCACTTCACTGCGCATCGACAACTACTTTGAAGTCTTCCGTCAGGTGCCTCTGCTGCGGTATCTGGTGAATACAGTATTCATCACACTTGTCAGCCTCACCGGCGTACTGGTTACCGGCATCCTTGCTGCCTATGCCTTTGCGCGGTTCCGCTTCCCGGGTCGGGAAGTGTTGTTTATGGTTTTCCTTGCGCTGATGATGATACCGCTGCCGGTTTATCTTGTCCCATCATATATGATCCTCTACCGTCTTGGCTGGATCGACACTTTCGCCGCAATGGTAGTGCCTTGGGTAGTCAATATATTTTCCATCTTCTTGCTACGTCAGCACATCCGACAGCTACCCCAAGACCTTTTTGATGCTGCCCGCATCGACGGTTGCTCCCGGTTCTGGATGCTCATCAGAATCGTCATCCCCCTCTGCCGGGCCCCGCTTGCCACCATAGCCGTGTTCAACGTAATCTCGTCGTGGAACTCATTCTTCTGGCCCCTCATCGTCACCAACACCGATGCAATCAGACCACTACAGGTCGGTCTTGCCTACTTCTCGAGAGAACAATCAACAAACTACACCCTGCTGATGGCAGCAACTACGATGGCAGTCCTGCCGCTCATTGCCCTCTTCTTCGCCGCCCAGAAACAGATAATTGCGTCGCAGGCGCGCTCCGGACTCAAGGAATGACAACAACCGCACTTGCTCCGCCACGCCACCTTCCCGCGGCCACGCGCCGCGCCTGCACGCTGCTGCTGGGCACTGATATCTTGCTTTCGGCAACTCTTATTCTTGTAGGATTGTTCTCCAATAACCCACTGCTGCGCACGATTCTGGTCAGCGCCGGAGCTCTGTTTACAATCTGCTTTACTCTACTATGGCTGGCGTTGTTGCAGAATCGAAGCTGGAGCATTGCGCCTCTGGCTGCCTGCTCTGCTCTCCGCGGACTCTTGGCGCTTGCAGCTCTATGGCTGGTTCTGGTCGACCGCCGGCTCGGTGCCGGGCTCGGACTCCTCGCCTACGCTGAACTCGTGCTTGCCCTCGCGGCTGTACCGGTGCTGATGACCGCTGCGGAACACCGGGATACTCTGATTTGAGCTTCCTTACGCTTATCTGGCCAGATTTGACTTCTGTTCACTGACTCCTATACTGCCGTATCTGTCCAAAGAAAAGGAGATACCAATGTCCCTTCCTGGAACTGACCTGCCCGATACTGCAAAAGATAGTGAAACGCCAGTATCCCAACATCCTCAGCCCACAAGCCCACCCTGCTGCGGAACTGGAATCCTTGTGCTCCTCGGCTCCATTATTGCTGTAATCGGTTTCTATCTGCCTTGGCTTGTTGTCTCAGTTGCTAGCCCGCTTGGTGGCGAACCGCAGATACAGCGGATATCCGGCTACGGTCTTGCCCAAGCTCTGAGCGATGCTGGTGTTGCCTGGCTGGCTCTGTTCGCCGGTTTTGCCGCTATCATAACCTATGCCTTCCTGCACTATGCCCGCCGCGAACACGAAACCAGAATACCCATTCTCATCTCAACTCTGGTTGCCCTGCTGGTCACTGCCTACGCGCTGCTGCGTGTCCATACGTCAGTCAAGAGCAACGGAGAGACATCAGTCAGCCTGAAGTTCGAATACGGCTTGGCAGTACTTGTTGGCGGCTGGCTGATTGCCGTGCTCGGCGCCTTTCTCAGTAGCCCTGTTACGTCCGGCTGCTCTACCAACACAAGTATTAGACCCCCCAGTAGCTAGAGGATTAACCGGCTATCGTCTAACACACTGGTAACCAAGCCACTTACCCAGTAGAGCAGACCCCCGGCAGACAGTCCCCGGGACAGTCCCCTCCGCGATTCCCCAGCCGGTATCTCCGGCCGAGCCTGACTGTACGTTCATCAGAGCATCCCGCAAGGAATGGACTTGAGAACCTGCTACTCTCCCTGTTCCCTTCACAGTCCCGCTCTACTTGGCGACAGTTCTCATCACAGCGCGACCGCATTCAGCGCTGCTGAAACCGGCTGCTTCAGATGTCTCCTGAGTTTCCGCCCGCACAAGTCAGACTGCAGGAGAGGGGCTCAACTGTGCTACTGTCCTTTATGCTGTCGATTATGTCCGGAGTTCAGTCGCTGACTCTCAACCAGACAATCAAGCGGCAGGATGAGGCTTGTGCCCCAGTCAATACTCTTGGTGCCTGTAGTCTAGTTGACATCCTGATGCAACTGGCTAGCATTGCCCGGTGAACTTCGGTCGGGTCTGGGCTGAAATAGACCTAGACGCCCTCAACTCCAATCTCGCCGAAGTACGCAAGGGAATCGGTTCCAGCCGCCTGCTCTTTGCTATAAAGGCCGACGCCTACGGCCACGGCCTTCGCGAAATTGCCGCTGAGGTTGCCGACAAGGTCGATGCGTTTGGCGTTGCCAGTGTCGAAGAAGGGGTGGCCTGCCGCCAAGCCGGTGTGAGGACTACGCCGGTGCTGATACTATCGCCGATGCCGACTGAAGAAATTCCCCTCCTGTTCGAACACCGGCTCACCCCATGTATCTCGGATATAGATTTTGCACAATCGCTGTCAGAAGCAGCCGTGCAGCGCCAGAGCACCATTGCAGTCCATATCGAAGTTGACACCGGCATGGGACGAACTGGTCTTAGCCTCAATGAGGCTGTCGACACGATAACCAAGATTGCCAGCATGCCGGGAATCAGGCTCGAGGGTATCTTCACGCACTTTCCAGCAGCAGACTCTGACATCCACTTCTCGGAGCAACAGATTGAGTCATACTCATCACTTCTCACCGAACTGGACCGCCGCGGCATCACCGGTTACCTTCGTCACTTGGCAAACACCGCCGGCTGCCTCAATCTATCCAACTCCCGCTTCGACATGGTCAGACCAGGATTGATGGTCTACGGCATTCTGCCCAAAAGTTATCACTTCCTTCATCGCAAGACAACAATGAACCTGCAGCCGGTGATGTCGCTCCGTGCTCGCATTGCGAGTATCCGGCACATCCCAGCTGGTCGCTCCATATCCTACGAACGCAGCTACTTTACAACCCGCGACTCGCTGATCGCCGTCATATCAGCCGGCTATGGTGATGGCTATCCCTACTCGCTCACCAACCGCGGACAGGCAATCGTCCTTGGTCGCCGGGTGCCGGTAGTCGGCAACGTCTGCATGGACTTGACAATGCTGGACGTAACTGACGTTCCCTCAGTGAGAGTCAACGACACCGCTACGCTCCTCGGTTCTGCCGATGGCGGTCGTATCTGTGCCAACGAACTCGCTCTGCTGGCAGATACGATTCCCTACGAAATAGTCTGCCGAGTCAGTCCACGGGTTCCGCGCGTCTACATCAGGAACGGCAGAATCTGTCACATGAGAACCCTGCTTAACCATGAGTGAATCCAGCCAGCCGTCATCAGCCGAACATCAGGCTTCTTTCAGCGCTCTCGTCTATAGTCTTTCCGCATCCGCGCTGGCGGCAATGGGACACGAGCTTCCCGGCATACCCAAGCAGGAGAAGAACCTTACTCTTGCCCGCCATTCCATCAGCCTGCTGGAAATGCTCAAAACCAAGACCGAAGGGAACCGAACTCCGCAGGAAACTTCTCTCCTAGAAGACCTGCTCTGCCAGCTCCGGCTTGCATTTGTTGCTGCCGAGAAGACCGACGCTGCCGAAAAGAGACAGGAACGGGCTACCTAGAACCAGAGCGAGCAGCCGGCTGTGAAGTCACTATTTTCACCAGCCGTACAGCCTGTCCTAGGCCCATGGGGATTATGTAAGTACCTGGCGACACCGGCTGGCGTCTTGAATCACACCCATCCCAGTACCTGCTAGCGGGTGCCAGCCGGCAGACAACCCTGCCGCCGCCGTCCAGGATCTCAAGATCGGTGCTGACGCCTTGCAACCAGACGCCTTTGACGAACGGATTCGGCCACACACAGATCTGTTCGTGCACTGGATTCTCTCTTTCGGCAATCCCGGGCATACGCAGAAACTTGATAAGAGGCTCCTCACCGGTACCCGCCCGCAGAAGATACCACGAATCCTGAACAAGCACAGGAATCGTCTCGCAGCGGGTAGGGCTAGCGCCGGTGCGGTAGTAAATTCGAACTGACGGCGGAAACCAGAGAATCGGGATAGTGAACACCACACTGTCCACTGTCCCGGGCTGCCCGCCAAAACTGTCTGGGTAGAAAACCTGATCCGGCAACACTTCCCATATAAACCGCACCGTGTCTATGGCAACGGTGTAGTCCCTTGTCTGAAGAACTGCCAGTATGTCGAGCTCAGTCTGAACATGACCAACTGCCAACTCGACCAGCAGCAAAGCAGTCAGCAGCCCCATGGCGAGATACTATCTGAACACGTCTAACAGTCA
>JBDRUL010000071.1:0-6220 GCA_039801305.1 Caldifarciminota bacterium
CGGTCCGGAAGTCATCCTGATGGACGAACCCTGCTCAGGGCTCGATCCGATATCTACCGCCCAGATCGAGAACGCCATGCGCGAACTGAAGTCGAGCTACACTTTCGTGCTCGTGACAAACAATGTCAAACAGGCCGCCCGAGTCTCCGACAATGTTGCCTTCTTCCTCTCCGGCGAGCTCGTCGAGACCGGGCCCGCTGCTGACCTCTATACCGCCCCGCGTGACCGACGGACCGACGACTACATTTCCGGGAGAATTGGCTGATGCCGACTGCAGGATCTGAAGCTGCCGGTACGAAGCTGGCTACCCGAGAGCTCGACGTATTCTATGGCTCCTTCCATGCAGTGAAGTCGGTCTCAATCGGATTCCGCGAACGGGCAATCACCGCAATAATCGGTCCCTCCGGCTGTGGCAAATCGACTCTACTGCGCAGCCTGAACCGCATGAACGAACTTATCGACGGTGCCCGCGTGCAGGGACAGATTCTGCTGGATGGCACCGACATCTACTCGCTCAGCGTACTGGAACTCCGCAAACGCGTAGGCATGGTCTTCCAGCGACCCAACGCCTTTCCACTGTCGATATTCGATAACGTTGCCTATGGCCCGCGTCTGCATGGAATACGCCGGCCAGCAGAACTGCAGAGCATCGTCGAAGACTGCCTGCGCGCCGTGCGGATGTGGGACGAAGTCAAACACTGTCTGTATCGCAACGCACTCACCCTCACCGACGAACAGCGCCAACGGCTCTGCATCGCCAGAATGCTGGCAGTCCGACCAGAAGTCCTGCTCATGGATGAACCCTGTTCCGCCCTCGACCCCATTGCCACCCTCCACATTGAGGAACTGATGCGTCAGCTCAGTAAGGAGTACACCATCGTCATAGTAACGCACAACATGCAGCAGGCAGCCCGTGTCTCTGACTATTGCGGCTTCATGCTGCTGGGAGAACTGCGCGAATTCGGCGAGACCAACCAGATATTTACCAAGCCCCGTGAGCCTGACACGGAGAACTACATATCCGGTCGTTTCGGATAGCAACGGAAGGAAATGTAGTTCCCCCCGGCGCTTGACGCTGTGAGCGCGGTACTCTATCCTTACCGTCTCCAACCACACGGCCTGAAGGGAGTTGTCGATGAACGTTCTGGCTGAAAGGATAGCACATCAGGTTATGACCCAATTCGACCGGCTCGCTGCCGCCAATGTCTCATTTGCCGACTGCCGCTTCTATGAAGAGGACCGGTCCCAGTATCTAATTCTCTACGATGGCAACCTCGAAGCAAACCACCAGAACCTTGAGCAGGGCATCGGCGTCCGGGTGCTCCTCGCTGGTGCCTGGGGTTTTGCCGCCACCGCCCGGCTCGAGAACATCACCGCCTGTTTCGATCGGGCTCTGGCCAATGCCCGGGCTGCTGCTCAACTGCCCGGGTTCCCGAAAGAGATGGGCAAGGCTTCACCTGTGAAGGGGTACTACCGACCGCCGGTCAGAATCGACCCGTTCACAGTGCCGCTTGCCGAGAAGGTGGCCTACCTGAAACAGATAGACGGAATGCTCAAAGACCCAACCGTCTCCCACCGTCAGGTGTACTGTATCTTCCAGCGTCGTCACATATTCTACTGGAACACCGAAGGCACCGAGGTCGACCGCCTGGTCTCAAACATCTTCGCAACAATGCAGGTGATGGCACCGGACAGGGACGGTCGAACCCAGCGACGCAGCGCCCATCTCAAGTCTGACGGAACCGGTACCCGTGGGTTTGAATGGCTGACCGAGCCTGCCGGATTCGCTGCCAATGCTGAAAGGATCAAGCAGGAACTGGGTGAAATAGTGGCTGCCGAAACTCTGCCTGCCCAGAAAAGAGACGTCATACTGCTGCCAGGTCAGGGACATCTGCAGGTTCACGAAACCATCGGCCATCCGCTGGAGCTCGACCGTATCCTCGGCTACGAACTCTCCTTTGCCGGCGGCTCGCTCGTGAAACCAGAGGACATCGGCACGCTCCGCTACGGCTCAGAAAAACTCAATGCCCGGGCTGCTCTGGTCGAAAACTCTCCCGGCACTTTCGGCTATGACGACGAGGGCACACCCCAGCCCGACTATCTGCTGATTGACAAAGGCATACTTGTGAACGTCCTCTGCTCGCGCGGTGAACTAGCAGAAGCCAACGCCCGGGCAGGCCGCACTGTGCTCACACGCTCGGGCGGGGCTGCCAGAGCTGCCGGTTTCTACAAGACCCCGATAAACCGCATGACCAATGTCTGCATCGACTGGGGCAATGACGGCACTCTGGAAGACATCATCAAGGCAACTGAAGATGGGGTGATTCTTGATGAACCGGTCTCCTGGTCGATAGGCTCCAACCGCGAACATTTCCATTTCGGTACCGAAATCGCCTGGGAGGTCAGGGACGGTCGGATAACAAAGGTATTCAAGAATCCCACCTATCAGGGTCATACACTTGAGTTTTACGCTTCGCTGGATATGGTCGGGGATCGCTCCACCTGGCAGCTGGTGCAGGTGCCCAACTGCGGCAAGGGCGAGCCGAACCAGATAATGGAGGTCGGTCACGGTGTGCCGGTGATGAGATTCCGCAATGTCCAGACCGGAGAAAAGGAGTAGCCATGCTTGAACCACAACTGCGTGACACACTGCTCGCGGCGCGCCATACTGCCCGGCAGCAGGGTATAAACGCCGAGTTCTCACTTCACCGGGAGCACTCCAGCCTCATCCGACTTGCCAACTCGGCTGTGGCTCTCTCGACATCCGAAGAGCTCACCCGGCTCGATATCTCGGTGCAGGATGGTCGCCGCGTCGGCTCCTACTCCCTCCTCTCCGGAATTCTCACACCCGAACAGATATCGGCCTGTCTGGATCAAGCACGCGAGAACTGCGCTGCTGCAATTCCCAAGGACTACGACCCAATCTTCGGCAGGGTGGAAGAGAACTTTGACGACAGCCGGGGATACGACCCAGCACTGGAAGAACTTTCGCCGGAGACCAAGGCTTCACTCTGCGCCAGGGTAATAGAAGCCATCGGCCACCGCGATCGCTACACCTTTTCCGGTTCCTGGTCAACCGGCTCAACCGAAGTCTACTATATCACCACTGCCAATGACAACGAAGCCTATCGCCGTCTCACCGATGGCCGGCTGGCACTGGTACTGAAACACCAGCAGCAGCGCTGGGAACTGCAGATCGAGCTCACGCAGAAACGTGCCGGCGAGTTCAGTGCCGATGATGCCATTGCCAGTTTTGAACGACTCCTGCCTGTCTACGAGTCGAATCCTCCGCATCGCCCTTCTGTCGGCCGCCAGCGTGTACTTTTCGGGCCACAGGCAATCGCCCAGCTCCTGCACCTTGCCCTCTGGTCGGGCTTCAACGGCAGAGGCTGGGAAGAGAAGCGGACATTCACCTGCCAGAACCAGCCCGGTGACAAAATCTTCTCTGACCTCATCACCATCTGCGACGATCCGGACAATCCTGATGTCTTCTCCATGCCCTTTGACTTCAATGGTAGACGACGCAAGCGCTTCGTGATCGTGGAGAATGGAATCTTCAGAGCCCTCTGCTACGATTCGGCAGCAGCTGCCAAGTACAACCGCCAGCCCACCGGCCACGACCTCGAATCTATTGATCTTGTCCTTGAACCCGGTTCAGGTCAGGCAGGACTTGATGCCGGCCTGAGGCTCGCCGGTGATGCACTCTATATTCCCCATCTTCACTACATCCACGTCCCTGACATCACCAAGGGCGTAATCACCGGCTCATCCCGCTTCAACGCCATGCTCATCAGAGATGGCCGGTTTGTCGCGCCCATATTCTCCTCGCGCGTCACCGATACCCTGCCAGATATTCTTGGCAATGTTCTGGGACTTTCCTCAAAATCGGTCAGCCAGAACGAGTCCTCCACCTACGGCCGCCGCTCGCCCGAAGCCTACAGCGTACCCGAATGGCTGCTCTGCGAATCGGTGCGCATCTCTGATGTTGCTGAGAGCTTCTAGCCTGGTCTGACAGACAGAACAGATACAGAGCAGGCAGACCCGACGCGCACCACCATTCAGCTCAGTGATGGTCGATCCCGGTAATGAGACCGCTGTCGACATAACTGACGATTTTCCAAAGAGCTAGTCCGCTGATGCGTCCGCCGGGCCTCCCACCCCGGGGATGATTCCCCGGGTGATTCCCCTTATGGTCTCCACCTCGGCCACTGTGGCTGACTTTCTACCTCCTGCTGTCCGTGCCACTGCTGGTGCAGGCAGTCCACTCCAAAGCAGCCTTACGGTTCGCCCAGCTGCAGCTGAGCGCGATCCTACTCCTCTTCTCGAAACCGGGGGTGACCTTTCTCCGCCAAGACTGGCATTCGGAAATGCCGATTCTGGACGACTCCGGCACTGGCGCCGCCCGTCCGGCCGGGTTGACTCCAGATTGCCGGCTAATATCCTAGATAAGTGGCTGAAGGGAAAAAGCTGCAGGTAGCGGCACCAGCGCTGCCGGTGACCGATGACGAACTGGTGCGCCGGGCGCAGGCAGGCAAAGATGAAGCCTTCGAGGAACTGGTGCGGCGTTACGAGCGCAAAGTCTACAACATCTGTTACCGGATGCTGGGCAATGAACAGGATGCGAGCGAAGCCATGCAGGACGCTTTTCTGAGAGCCTACCGGTTCCTTCCCCGCTTTCAGTTCAAATCGAGTTTCTTCACCTGGCTGTACCGGATCGCCACCAATGTCAGCCTGACCCGGCTGCGCCGACGCCGGCAGCCGGAGTCGGTGTCGCTGGACGAGCCGGTAGGCGAAGACGGTGATCTGGCACTGGAACTGCCCGACCACCGGCACACACCGGAAGAAGCGCACCGGCAGCGGGTACTCGCTGAGAAACTGCAGGAAGCTCTGCGCTCTCTTCCTGAAGAGCACCGCCGGGTTGTCGAGCTCCGTGACTTCGAAGGGCTCTCAAACGAAGAGGTGAGCCGGGCGCTGAAACTCTCTATTGCGGCAGTCAAGTCCCGCCTGCACCGTGGCCGTCTGACCATGCGGGAGAAGCTTGCCGCCTATCTCTAGGAGCAACGGATGACCAGACCTCGCGAATGTCGGGACTGCCAGAAACTCCAAGACCTGATAGTCGAGTTCCTGGATGGCGAAGCCGGTCAGGAAATATCATCACGGTTGATGATGCACATTGTCGACTGCCGGGAATGCACTGCGCTCCTGCACAGTCTCAACCGGGTTGTTCGCCTGTGCCGGGCTGACCCGGGCTGCGATGTTCCCAGCCACGTACACGAACAGCTCTGGTCATTTCTTCAGACCAGACTGCTCAGTCGCCGGCGCAGCCGGCGCAAGGCATAAAGCATCGCTGCTAGTGCGTGTCGTAGTCGCGATGTCAGGCGGAGTGGACTCATCTGTTGCCGCCGCACTCCTGCAGCAGCAGGGACACGAAGTAATCGGCATCACTCTCCATCTCTATGACCTGCCAAGAGCATCTGCCGGCTCAGCCGCCCGAAGCTGCTGCAGCAGCAACGCCATCCGAGCCGCACGCCGGGCTGCGGCAACTCTGGGAATTCCGCATTACTCGCTGGACTTCCGTAAGCAGTTTGAGGAGCAGGTTATAGCCGGGTTCTGCACCGATTACGGCAGGGGCAGAACACCCAATCCCTGCCTCGCCTGTAACCAGCGGATGAAGTTCGGGCTCCTGTTCGAAAGACTCACCGCTTTCTCTGCCGACTGTCTGGCTACCGGTCATTATGCCCGGGTACAACGATCAGCCGACGGCAGCTGGCAGCTGTTGCAGGCGCAGGACACTGCCCGGGATCAATCCTATTTTCTCTTTCAGCTGACACAGGAGAGACTCAGCCGCCTGCTCCTGCCCCTTGGCGAATATACCAAGACCGAAATTCGCCGCATCGCCCGGGAACTGAATCTGCCGGTTGCGGACAGAAAGGACAGCCAGGACATCTGCTTTGCTTTGCCTGACTGCCGTGAATTCCTCAAGCAGCGCCATCCGGAGTTCTTCCGGGCTGGAAAGATTCTGAATACTGCCGGAGAGACGATCGGCGAGCACTCTGGTATCGCCGGTCTCACCCTGGGACAGAGAAAAGGGCTGGGTCTGGCGCTCGGGACAAGAAACTATATCGTGCACATTGACTCCGAACAGAACACCATTGTGCTGGGTACTGCTGAGGAGGCTTACCGCACGGTCGTGTACGCCGAGAGCCTCAACTGGATAGCC
>JBDRUL010000072.1:0-6212 GCA_039801305.1 Caldifarciminota bacterium
GATTCCTGCAACTCTGCCACAAAGCGAAGTCAGGACTGCCACCGCAGTATCTGATCCACTCGGCACCATTTCTCGATATCGACCTCTACGTCGATCGCCGCGTCGTAATACCGCGTCCCGAAACAGAAGAACTCGTACTGCGAGCCGCCGCGCGGTGTACTGCAGCCCGTCTAGTCATGGACTACGGCACTGGCTCCGGGTGCATCGCCATCTCCCTTGCGCGACGCTTCCCTGCAGCACGGGTCATTGCGGTCGACTGCTCTGCCCCTGCGCTGCAGGTGGCAAGACGCAATGCCCAGAAATATCGGCTTTGCCACCGCATCTCATTTGTGAAAGCGAAGTTGCTGATCGCTCCAGTTCTTTCGCGGCTGCGTGGCCGCCTCGACCTGCTCGTCGCCAATCCACCATATGTACCAACAACGAGGCTCAACCGACTTCAGACCAAGACCTGTCTGTTTGAACCGCGTGTCGGGCTTGATGGCGGACACAACGGAGCTACCATTGTCAGCATGCTACTGAGGTATGGGCCAGAATTTCTGCGGCCCGGAGGTTTACTGGCTCTAGAGATTGACCACCTCCACGGCCCCCTTGTGCGTCAACTTCTGCCAATGGCAGAAATAGAGAACGACCTTGCTGGTCATATCCGCTATGTATTTTTCCGAAGGCCAATGACCAGCTGAACGGACATGCGAGTCGGACTAGTTGTCAACGAATCGAAGCCACGATCCCGCAGTTTCGTACCCGCTCTCTGCCGTTGGCTCAATAGCCATGGACACACCTCCATGCTTACCCCAAACACTGCCAAGACACTAGGTCTGCATTCAACTGCAACCCCTGTCCACCGACTCGTACGCAGTTCTGACCTAATCTTGGCACTAGGAGGGGACGGTACTCTGCTGAGAGCCGCTCGAATGGTAAGTGGGCAACAGATCCCGCTGATGGGCATAAACCTAGGCGGCCTTGGGTTTCTTACGGCCTTCTCTCTCGCCGAAGCCCGTCAGGGAATCACCGACTTCGCCCGCGGTCGACACCGAGAGGAGCCGCGTCGGGTTCTGCAGTGCCGCTCAGGCAAGAACCGAGGAATCGCCCTAAACGACTGCGTTCTCAATATGGGTCCGACCGGCCGGGTAGTCGAAGTTACGGTCTACCGCGGTTCGGTCTTCGTGAACAGGTTTGTCGGCGACGGCATAGTCGTTGCCACTCCGACCGGCTCTACTGCCTACTCGCTGGCAGCAGGTGGGCCGGTTGTGTTCCCGACGATGGAAGCTCTGCTGCTAACCCCCATCTGTCCCCACGCTCTTGCCGCACGACCGCTGGTTCTGCCTGGTAACATACCGGTCAGGTTGCGACTTTCGACACGGTCAAATCGCGCCGTCTTGAGTATAGACGGGCAGCTCCGCTGGCCGATTACCCCAGGGCAAGACGTATCAGTGACTCTGGCTCCTTTTGTCTTGAGACTGGTCGTTCCGCGCACCAAGACCTATTTCAAGATTCTGCGCGACAAGATGAAATGGGCAGGCAGTCAGGTTTGAACCGCGTGGAGTACCGGAAGCTATGTCCTTCAGACAATGCTCACCAACCTATACATAAGAAATTACGCCCTGATTGACGAGCTGTCGTTTGATCTGCGACCAGGGTTGACAGTACTGACTGGAGAGACCGGCGCAGGCAAGTCCATCATTATCGGCGCTCTTTCTCTGCTCCTAGGTCACAAACCCGACCCCGATATGATCCGTTCCAACTCTGACTATGTGCTCGTTGAAGGAGTATTTGAAGACATTGGCCGCAGTGCAAACGTCTGTCAGAAACTCGGCATTGAACTGCCAGAGCAGAGATTGGTAATCTGCCGACGGTTTGATCGGTATGGACGCGGTTCGATTCACGCCAACGATTCACCCATAACCTTGACAGGATTGCAGTCAATTGGCGAGCTGCTGGTTGACCTGCATGGTCAGCATCAACACCAGTATCTCCTGCGTCCTCACACCCATCTGGAGCTCCTCGACGCGCATGGAGGACTGACGCATGAGCGTATCAAGTTCGCTGAGATGTATAGCCGTCACACCCGTCTCAAGTCTGAACTCGCTCGCCTGGAAGAAGACCTTAACCGACGCCGCAATCAACAGGAACTCATGGAGTACCAGTGGCAGGAACTGAACGGTGCCGCTGTAACGCCCGGACTCACCGCCGAACTCACCACCGAACAGAAACTCCTAGCCAGCTCAGAACGCCGTTTCTCATTGGCCTCTCAGCTGGTGTCGCTCCTTTCTGAGCAGGAGGGTTCGGCAACCGATGTCCTGTCAGCCGCTGCAAGACTTCTCGCCGAACTCATCAGACTCGATCCGGATCTTGCTGACGCACGTGATACGCTCGACACCGTCAGGTCTGCCGTCGACGACTTGTGGCGAACGCTGCTGACGTACCGCGACAGTATCAGCTTTTCAGCAGAACGCCTAGAAGAGATAAATGCACGTCTGTTCACTATCCAGCGGCTCGAGAAGAAGTACGGTGTCCCAGCCGACGAGTTGAACAATGTCGCCGACCTAATACGAAGGGAGCTCGACACACTGCAACTCGATGAATCACGGGTATCCGCGCTGCGTGAAGAGATCACGATGTTGGAACGCGAGCTCTGCCGTGCTGCTGCCTCTTTGTCTAAAGCAAGATTACGGACAAAGGCTGATTTCGAGAAAAGGCTTGGCAAAGAGTTTGCCCAGCTCGGACTTCCCGGAGCAAGACTGTCTTGTCAGCTTGCCCGTATAGCCGAACCGGATGGACTCTACGATGACTCAGGTGCCCGTTGCCATATTTCTGCTACCGGTATAGACGTCGTCGAATTCCTCTTCTCGGCGAACATCGGCGAAGAACCCCGGCCGCTGCGCAAGATCGCTTCTGGCGGAGAACTTTCACGCATTATGCTGGCGATCAAGACAGTACTGGCTGCTGTAGATCCTATACCTACTCTTGTATTCGACGAAATAGACACTGGGATAGGTGGCAGTGTTGCAGAAGCAGTCGGCAGACACCTCGCCGAACTGGGCAAGACACACCAAGTTATCTGTATTACCCACCTGCCCCAGATAGCCCGTCATGCCAACGATCATCTCCAAGTTGCTAAACGAACCCGTTCTGGCCGTACCGTTTCGCTAATCCGTCGCCTCACGAAGGAAGAAAGGATTGCCGAACTTGCCCGGATGTCCTGCGGTGACAGAATAACTGCCGCCGGGCTTGCTCACGCTCGCGAGATGCTACGGACGGTACGAGTCCGCCGGACTACTGACGCCGCCCGATGACCTGCACAGACGTCTCCGGTTCCAACAACGGCCTCGCCCGTCTGCTCACGCTTCCCAACCTGCTCAGCGCATCACGATTGCTCCTACTGCCCCCTGTGCTCCTGCTACTCATTCGCGGGCACTCGGTAGCTGCCCTCTCCCTGATGTGTCTATGCTGGATCACAGATGCCCTTGATGGCTACGTTGCTCGACACACCAATAGGGTAACTGAGCTGGGCAAAGCACTTGATCACATCGTTGACAAGATCTGGGTTGGCTCGGTTCTTGGAGTACTCGTCTCGCTCCGTAACCTGCCAATCGGGCTGGTTATTGCCGTCATCACCAGGGACCTCCTGATCATTGCTGGCAGTACTGTACTTCTGAAACGTCGCGGCACGCTGCCTTCTTCGGACGTCGTCGGCAAGATCACAGGTTTTGCCTTTGCCCTGTTGATTCTATTCTACACCCTTAGTATACCGGCTCTACTCCGTTACAAGGCGTATGTCGATTTCGCCGTAATCATCCTGATTGCGGTGTCGTTCCTGAACTATCTTGCAACCTATCTCCGGAAAATGACAAGAATATGTTTACCCGGCGACAGCAGTCTCTAGACCCTCTGCAATCGTGTGGAACATCGTAGTAACTGGTGTAGCTAGCTTCCTCACCGATCTCTCGACTGAAATGGTTTACCCCCTCATCCCGTTTTTCTTGTCAACAATTGGCGCTTCCCCTGCTGTCCTCGGCCTGATTGAGGGATTCGCTGAAAGCTCTGCCTCTTTACTCAAACTGGTCTCTGGTCATCTATCTGACCGACTCGGTCGGCGCAAACCCCTGGCAATAGCTGGATACCTGTTATCAGCAACCGGCAAAGCCGGTCTTTATTTCGCTCGAAGCTGGGGCACTGTCTTCTGCAGCAGAATGATAGAACGCGTGGGGAAAGGTTTCAGAGTTGCGCCCAGAGACGCCATCATCGCCGAAAGCTCTTCTCAGGGACAACGTAACCGGGCTTTCGGCCTCCACCGGGCTATGGACACGCTCGGAGCAGCTGTGGGTGTGAGTGTAGCCATAGCTCTGGTCTCCCGTTTCCCCAAGAACCCGGTACGTTCCGACTTTGTCCCGATCTTCCTGATAGCTCTGATCCCCGGCATACTCGGTTCTGCCGTACTGTTCCTGATTCGCGAACAGCGTCGTAGCCGGCCGGCTCGCCATCCAGTTTCCTCGGGACTATCTGTTACACCAACCAAACTCCGGAGATTCCTAGTCATCATCGGGATTTTTGCTCTGGGAAACTCATCAGACCAGTTCCTCCTTCTCCGCGCGAAGACCCTTGGCTTTCCCACCATCACGGTACTCACGATCTATCTTCTATACAACTTAGTCTACGGCTTCTTGTCGTATCCTGCTGGCAGCGCTGCCGATCGGTTTGGAAGACGACAGTTACTAGCCTCTGGTTATGCCCTTTACGGCCTGGTCTATTTTGGATTTGCCTTCCTCACGCCCAGCTCTCCCAAGTGGCTGACATGGCTCTTGTTCGGAGTCTACGGCCTGCGCAGTGCTATGACAGAAGGGCTCGAGAAGGCACTCGTTGCTGACATATCCCCACCCCAACACCGAGGCACCTTCCTCGGGCTGCATGCCACGCTGGTCGGAGTCAGCCTATTACCCGCGTCGCTCTTGGCTGGAACTATCTGGACAGTATTTGGAGCTTCAGCGCCATTCTGGTTCGGGGGAGTGCTGGGAATAGTCGCTGCCTTAGGGTTGGCATTTGCACTGTAACCATCTGCTTAGTAGTTAGTTATGTCGTCCGGATCAGCGCCCAGTGCTCGGGGTATTGACATACATCTCTTCGCTCCTATCCTTAGTCTCTCATATGCTTTGTCTCAACCTCCGCACCGCCCCCTTTTCCTGCCAGTTGGCCTAGCAGCCAACCTCCTTCTAGCGTGAGGGCACATCCTGTAGGCCAAGAGTAGTTCTATATGTTGTTGTTCCGACGATTCAGAGTGCTCAAGACAACCCGGGCAGCCCCTAGCTGGCTAGGCACCCTCCGATGGATAGTAGCTACACTGATCGGCCTAGCGTTGCTGCTGGTCATTCTGTTTCAGGGTTATCGCCTGCCTGGAAGCCGTGTCGCCACTGTGGTCCTTCGCTTCATCACCCTGCTTGCCGGAATAGGAACTCTTGCTGACATCCTGCTTTCCTTAGTTTTTGCTCAGATACGCGGTCATTACCTGCGCCAGCGGTGGTTCGAGCTCCTTTTGCTTGGACTAATGATTCCTGCTTTGCTAACCGGACGCCTCATCCTGCCACTACTGGTCCTTCGGCAACTCATCGTATCCTCTGGCACACTCTCGCAGGTCGGCTTCTTAGCAGGAGTTGTCGGCTATCTGCGTCGACATGCCATCCAAGGACTCGCTTTTAGCTTCATTGCACTGATAGCCATTGGCACGCTCCTACTCACATTTCCCAGTGCGACAAGTGACGGCCTGGGTACTCCCTTTCTCGACGCTCTCTTCACCGCAACTTCGGCAACCTGCGTCACGGGCTTGGCAGTCCGCGATACACCCACCTATTTCTCACTTTTCGGCCAGCTAGTAATACTTGCCCTGATCCAGCTCGGCGCCTTCGGCATAATGACATTCTCAACCGGTGTAGCGCTCCTCCTCGGCCATCGACCGGGAGTTGGCGAACGTCGCGTCGTTTCCGAAATGGTCGAGGAAGTGCGAGACATCGACATTGCCCGCGCCGTCCGCTACATTGTACTATTTACACTGATGGCCGAAGCAAGTGGTACCATTGTCTTGTTCCTGCGCTTTCTGCCAGATTTTCCTGAAGCGATGTCAGCATTCTACCATGCGCTCTTCCATTCAATATCTGCTTTCTGCAACGCGGGATTCTCGCTTTTCTCCGACTCCTTGGTCCGCTACCAAGGAGACATCCTCA
>JBDRUL010000073.1:0-6155 GCA_039801305.1 Caldifarciminota bacterium
GGGCATCACGGAGTTCGAAGACCCGATTGACTACACTGTCGAGCAGAGCCCGGTCGCGGTCCACCAGCAGAATTGACCCCGGGAAGGCGGCGAGCAGATGTCCAAGCGATTTCCTTTGGACCATATAGAGGTGAGTGGTAGGTTCGTCAAGAATCAGCAGGTCAGACTTCCTGACCAGTAACTGGGCAATTTCGAGCGCTGCCTGCTCGCGCGGCTGCAGTCCTGATACCTGCGAACGGTATTTGCTCCGGTCGACACCCAGAGAGAGGAGAGTTTCTTCCAGTCTTTCCCGATAGGAAGAACCAAACTGACGGGAGAGTTCCTCGTGCAGAGTTTCATACTTGGCGCGGGCGCCATCGTCTTCCGGGTGCCGGTCCAAAGTGCGCGAAAGATTGGTGAGCCGGCGTTGCAGTTCGTTTGCCTTGCCAAACAGCTTCTCGGATACGGTGAGCCTAGATTCTGCAGGAAGCAGTTGGCGCAGATAGCCGACTTCGACATCTGGGGCTACGAAAACCTCACCGTCGTCTGGTTCCAAGTCACCAGCCAGTAGTCTTAACAATGTGGTCTTGCCGGAACCAGCCGGGCCGACCAGACCCACCTTCTCGTGGGCATCCAATGAGAAGGTAATACCCTTCAAGAGAAAGCGGGAGCCACAGGAGAATGTGAGGTTCCTTGTCCGCAGGAGCACGTGAAGGAATCTAAACGGAGCGTCTGCTATGTCAACAGGCGGAGGGGTGAGGTCCTAGATTCTACCCAGAAGTCTTTGCAGGCGAAGTCGCAATACAAGAAAGAAAGCTCGTCTGATGATGCGTTTGCTCATCTTGGAGACACCAACCCGGCGTTCTGTGAAGACAATCGGGACTTCGCGGATGCGTCCCCCCTTGCGCCATATGAGGAAGACGACTTCAATCTGAAAGCCGTAGCCGTCTTCCCGGAGCTTATTCAGGTCGATACGTCGCAGGAAGTCGCACCTGTAGGCCTTAAACCCCGCAGTCAGATCTCGTACCGGGCACCCAGTTACTATTCGTGCGTAGGTGCAGGCGAAATAGGAGAGCAGCAGGCGCTTCATCGGCCAGTTTACTACCGAAACACCAGCAGCGTAGCGGGAACCGATGACTAGGTCATAGTCTTTGAGTAGACCAATCATCTCGGGTATCTTTTCAGGCGGATGAGAGAAGTCAGAATCCATTTCGAAGCAGTAGTCGTAATCGTGTTCCAGTGCGTAGCGGAACCCGGCTACATAGGCCGTCCCCAGCCCCAGCTTGGCCGGCCGGCGGATCAGATGAACGCGCTGGTCGGTCAGGGTCATCTGTTCGACTATGTCGCCGGTGCCATCAGGAGAGTTGTCGTCAATCACTAGGACTTCGAGTTCTGCCGACTGGCTGAGGACTACTGGGATAATGCGGTCGATGTTTTCGGCTTCGTTGTAGGTCGGCATTATCACCAAGCCGCGAGCCATCGAAGTTATCATATGATCGGGGGATGCCAGTGTCAAACAGGATTGCACTCTTGGTGCTTTCTTGACACCAGCAGACCGTTTCAATATTCTGATGCCAGCTGGCGATGCAACGAATCTGTTATCTTTCAGTAATTTTTTCTGCCGCCGTCGCGGCAGGACAGAGCCTTTCCGGGCAGCCGACTGTTTCTGTACCCGGTGCCGGTCCGGCAAGGACGGTTGCGGCGTTTGTTCCGCAGCATCTGTTTCAGGATGAGGAGTTTGAGCCAGCGGTGCGGGCGATGGGCAAGGCCGGGATTCAGGTGATAATCTGTTCAGATGAGACGACGGCGGCGGTAAGCACCGGCCGTCTGTTTATCAAACCGAGTCTCTCCTTGCGTGATGTACGTCCCGAAGACTTTGGCGGGTTGGTGATTTTTGGTGGCCCTGGCGGGACTCTCTACTGGAACGACTCAACTTTGTTGACAACAGTCAGGTCGTTCCATAGAGCCGGTCGACTGGTCGCTGCCATCGGTGCGATGCCTATTGTGCTAGCCAATGCCGGGGTTGTAGTGGGGAGGAGAGTTACTGCCTGTCGGGATTCAGCTGCGGTGAAGCGAATAAGAGGAGCTGGAGCGCGCTACAGTTTCCGGGGCGTGGAAGTGGATGGCAATCTGGTTACGGCCATGGATTGGCATCACTCCCGTGACTTCGGGAGGGCTGTCGCCAAAGCGTTGCATGTACGCTTGAACAAAGGGAGGTTTTGAACGAACCGATGCGGGCACTGCTCCAGCGGGTAAAACGGGCAGCGGTACGAGTGGGCGGGAATCTTATCAGTGAGATCGGCCCCGGGGTGCTGGTGTTACTTGGCGTCGGAGCGAATGAGGATGAGGCGGTGTGTTGTCGTCTGGCGGCACAAGTGGCGAAGCTACGTATTTTTGACGATACAGCCGGTAAGATGAATCTGTCGCTCCTTGAAGTAGGGGGTGCAGCTTTAGTGGTGCCACAATTCACGCTGTATGCAGACACCACACGGGGACTGCGGCCGTTCTTCGGGGCAGCCTGTGAACCCGGCCGGGCTAGAGAACTCTATGAGCGGTTTATTGCCGAAGTAGCAAGGCTAGGTGTCGAGACTCGCACGGGTAGTTTCGGCGCCCGGATGGATGTAGAACTGGTCAACGACGGTCCGGTTACTATTATGCTCGAGGCATCTGGCGATAGAGGCTAGGTCATGATTCGCAGCATGACCGGGGTGGGACAGGCACAGGCGATGCTGACAGGTTCGGGCGGTAGAGTTATGGTTGACATCCGCTCTGTAAATCACAAGTTTCTCGAACTTTCGACCCGTTTACCTGCTCAACTTGCCGGATTTGAGAACGAGATCCGTGAGATGGTACGTCGCTCTGTATCCCGCGGGTATGTTCAGCTGCAGGTTACCTTGGACGATGGCGTAGACTCAGCGAAACTCGTCGTTGATCATCGGCTTGTCCGGGACTACATCAGGATGGCACGTGAACTTACTGTTAAGTATCGGGTACCAGGAGAGCTTGATCTGTCGACACTTTTGGCTCAGCCAGGGGTAATTACCGCTCGGCAGGCAGACCCAACGCATCAACGCCTCTGGCAACGCTGCAGGCCCGTTGTAGCCCGGGCATTGCGTCAGCTCATCAAGATGAAGCTGGCAGAAGGAGCAGCGCTAGTAAGAGATATGCGGCGGCGCGTCCAGCGTATTAAACAGGCGGTTCGTCAGATTGAGGCGCGGGTACCACGGCGACTCCGGGAACGTAGACAGAATCTGTTCACCCAGTTGAGGGAGTTGAAGGTCGAGGCTGACCCCAAACGGGTACTGGAGGAGGTTGCTTTCATTGCCGACCGTGTAGATATTCATGAGGAGTGCGTTCGACTGAAGAGTCATTGTGGAATGTATCTTCGGACTCTTCGGAGTTCAGCTGCTTCTGGCAGGAAACTTGATTTCATTGCTCAGGAGATGTTGCGCGAGACCGACACCTTGGCTGCCAAGGCTCGTGATTTTGTCATTTCGCGCCGTGCTATCGAGATAAAAGGAGAGATTGAGAGGCTCAAGGAACAGGTGCGCAATGTCGAATAGTCAGCGTATTCCCCATCAGCCTTTCCTTGTTGTACTGTCGGCTCCGTCCGGGGCTGGTAAGACATCAATTTGCAAGGCCGTTTTACGTCGTGACCATGGCCTTGCCTATTCGGTGTCAGTGACAACACGTGCCCGACGTAAGGGCGAAAGGAACGGTCACAGCTATTACTACGTATCGCCAGCGGAGTTTCAGAGACTGGTTGAGCGGGGCGAGCTGCTCGAGCACGCGCAGGTATATGATACCTGGTACGGGACGCCAAAGAAGCCACTTCTGCGTTACTTTCGCAACGGCAAGGATGTGATTGCCGATCTGGACGTTCAGGGAATGCGTTCGTGTCGACGTGAGTTGCCCGGAACCGTCAGCATCTTCATCATGGCACCGAGCAGAACAGAGCTGCAACGGCGGCTTCGCTCGCGTGGTAGCGAAAGTGCTGCTGCTATGCTGCGACGGCAGGCTGAGTTGGATCGGGAACTGGCAGCCATCCCGGAGTTTGATTATCTGGTGGTGAACAGGAAGTTTTCCAAGGCAGTTGAGGATGTTTTGGCCATAATACGTTCGGAGAGGTTGAGGACTTCGCGGCGCCTGCCGCTGGTTGAGAAGAAAGAGAAGGGAGGAATACTATGAAGATCGTTTCAGCAGAGCAGATCTGGAGGGTTTATCCTAATAGGTATCTTGCCTTGAACGTTGCTGCACTGGAGTGTCGTCGGATAATCGATGCGATCCAGCGGGGTGAGATGCCGGCGGGTATCGATCCCTGCCAGGCGGCGCTGGAGCGTGTTGCCAGGAACGAATTGCGGCACGCCCGGCTTACCGAGGAAGAACTTGCCGCCATGAGCAGGGAGAGTTACGAGGACCAGTTCGGACGCCAGTAGGCTCTTGGCGATAAACAGGTGATCAGGCGCTGATATGAGCGATGTAAAGGACCCTCCTCTGGACAGGCCTGTGAGGGTGGTCCTTGGTGTTACCGGTGGCATTGCAGCCTATAAAGCAATCGAGTTGCTGCGTCTGATGCGACGGGCAGGCTGGCAGGTGACAGTGGTGATGACAAGATCAGCGCGACGTTTCGTCGGTCAGGAGTCGTTTCGTACGCTCTCTGGTTCTGAGGTGGCCACCGAGCTATTTCCGCATCGGCGACAGGGTCAGATAGATTGCGGAAAGGTTGTGCACGTTGATCTCGCCAATTCTGCCGATCTCCTGGTTGTTGCTCCTGCTACTGCCAACTGTATAGGTAAGCTGGCCGCAGGTATCGCAGACGACCTACTTTCGACTCTTATGCTGGCAGTGCCACCGAGGCTGATTTGTGCAGGTCGGGCACTCATTGCACCGGCAATGAACAGCAATATGTGGCAGCACCCGTCAGTGCGCGCGAATGTTGCTTGTCTTGCCGGATATGGGTACAGATTTGTTGGTCCGGAGAGTGGAGAGCTTGCCTGTGGCAGCGAAGGAGCAGGACGTATGGCGTCACCAGCAACGATCTTTTCAGCCTGCCAAGCGGCAGTTGCTGGGTCGCTACCTCGTTTCGACGGCACACGAGTGCTGGTTACCGCCGGCAGGACCGAAGAGCAGCTTGATCCGGTAAGGGTGATTACCAACCGTTCGAGCGGCAGGACAGGAATAGAACTGGCCTATGCTTTTACAGCAGGTGGAGCCAAGGTTGAATTGATCGCTGGGCGGGTTGACATGCCTGTTACAGGGCTGTTTCCCGTGACCAGGGTGACTACTGCTGACGAAATGCTCTCAGCAGTGACGGCAAGACTTCCGGTTACTGATGTTCTGGTGATGTGCGCAGCCGTAGCTGATTACCGGCCTGTCAAGGCGAGTTCGACCAAGCGGCACGGAGCGAGTCTGAGTCTGCGTCTGGAACGGACTCCGGACATCCTGAAGCACGTTACAGTCGAGCGCAGGCGGACTGGAATGCCGAAGCTGGTTGTGGGATTCTCGCTTGATGATTCGCTAGCCCGTGCCCGTGAGAAATTGCGGTCAAAGCTGCTCGATCTGATAGTGGCCAATCCGCTCAGTACCCCTGGTAGTGACGAGATATGTCCAACAGTAATTTTCGCTGACGGTCAAAGCCGCACTTTAGGCAGGATGAACAAGACATTGTTTGCCTATGAGCTGGCGGGAATTGTGGCTCAGCTGATCAGAAATGTGGCCGTCGGGACAAGAGGCAAGAATGGCTGATATTTCTGAGGTCGATCGACGTCCACCGCAGGCGGTAGAGGCCGAAGCAGCAGTTCTTGGTGCAGCACTTCTGGATCCTGACGCGATTCCCCGCATTATTCAGTACCTACGACCGGAACACTTCTATGTCCGGTCACATGCCAAGGTGTACGAGGCGATTCTGCACCTTTTCGAGCAGAATCGCCCGTGCGACGTGGTTACCGTTACTGATGAACTCAAGCGGATGAAGGAGTTTGATGAGATTGGAGGCCAGCCACTGCTTGCGAGTCTGCTTGATTCTGTATTGACTTCTGCCCACTGCGAGGAGCATGCGAAACTGGTACTGGAACGGGCGATGCAGCGCCAGCTGATTCAGACGGCAACTGAGATTGTGCAGCTTGGCTACGACGAAAGCCGGCGGGCGGAAGAGACGATCGATGAAGCCGAACAGC
>JBDRUL010000074.1:0-5109 GCA_039801305.1 Caldifarciminota bacterium
TGTATTGATGTAGTTCTGATTGCAGCTGTAAAAACTGATAAGTTGCCCGCTAACAACACCTGTTACAGTGGCGTGTTCGGGCCTGATGCCAACATTGCAGTTCTCGATGTTCATATATGACAAGCCGAGATCAACAGAGCAATGCTCGAATCTAATCCCATCAGCCTTTGTTGGCCTATTGAGTGGATTGCCATTTATCGAGACGTCAACAATACTACCCCCTGGTATGATGCAGTTAGTGAAGCTGATCGAATATGGCCGCATATTCGTGTCACCGAGCACGTCAACAAGATCAATTGTGTCAATGTGGCAATTGATGAACGAGCATCCCCTCAATGTTGATGACGATATAACAGTAACACTAATATCAGAGAATTTGACGTAATTTGCCTCTATCTCAGAGGCAAACAGCTGTGATGCACTGACGTAGCCAGAGATGGTTACGCCGCTTAGCTCCAATATGTCAACGCCACTGTAAGCATCTAAAGCAACGTGTGGGCTCAGCTGAATGCCGCTCATTCTGGTAATAAATAGTTTTTTGGGAAATCGCTCCGCATTCATGTCGTCAGACAAATTGAATGAACCATTTAGCTTGAGAGCAAGAGACTTGGCCATTGCCAACGGCGATATTGAAACGCGACTTGACGGAACTAGCTTGTATGTACCAGACGTGAATCCATCTCCCTGTGTATAGCCGTACTCTTGTGGAATGACAGCAGTTGACAGATTCACCGTTACAGCGCCATTAGAGAAAAGAACGACCCAGGGGAAGACATCGTTAAAGTCTGTACCGGCATATACAAACAGTGTTCCGTTGCCGACATCAGTCCTGTAACACATCTGCCCGACTGACGGGTTGTCGGGAAATGATGTGCCCTCGTAGACAGATATCCCGCCAGGCCCACCAATGAGTCCAGCACCTACAGTCAGCCATTCGGATCCGTCATAAACCTTTAGCACTCCCATAACGCCACCACGTTACCTTCCACTTGCTGTTTGGTGGTATTTTCGAACGGCAGTCACTATAGCAATCCCTCTCTGCTGGCTGTGTAGCGCAGAACCAGAGCAAGAGCGGCAGCCACCTTCCTGAGCGCTACTGTGAGTTGTGCGGTTGTTAGCGTGGTCGTGCCGCCAGCCAGCGCATCAAGGTCGGATAGCGCACTGGATACACTACGATTGAGCATCTCGCGCTCACGTTGCGGTGGGTTCACACTAACCGGTGTTGGCACGGCGGGCCTCCAATTCTGCTCGTCTATCTATAACTTCCTGTGGAACAGGGTCTGGATCTCGTAGTGCGAGGTCGAAGTCCGTCGGGCTCGCGTAGCGCGTGACGACGAAATCCGATGGCCTCACAAGGAGCCTCGGTAGCAAGTGGGTATTATTCCAACCGTCGAGTTCGACGTAGCGCGCGCTCCGGCAAGCAGGTGGCGGCAGCGACGAGTCGGTGTCATGGACAGCGGCACCGCTATAGTTCCTGTCGAGATAGAGTCGCAGCATCTAATCCACCGTCCCGAACATAGTGTTAGCATAATCAACATCACAGTTTATGTACGTCACATTACCCGCACCATGGATTTCTGCATATGTGGGTATTATACCTACTGTTCCATTACGGCATATTATGTTTGTGTACTCCGACAAATCACCCTTGCAATATCTGAACTCGATGCATGGCGCTACACCGTTCCCGTCAGCATCAAAATCAAAATATTGCGTAAATGTCACTCGCTGAAATACTATTGCTGGTATTCCGCTCAACGATGATGACGCAGTACTCCGGGAAATTGAATCTATATGTCCATCACTGATGATACTCGGCTGCCCATATGCTGGATAAAATTCACTATCGAATATCCACATGAAGTTTGCCTTTATTGTTGAGCCATAAACGCTGCATCTATACATGCGTAACAAGTCCGCTTGAATAACAGAGTTTTCATCAACTTCAACATACAACATATATAGGTACCTTAGTCCACCGATAGAGGAGAATGAATATAACTTGCATTTATTATCAGCTGATTCACCAACAATCTCGACAATTTGCGGAATTCTGTACGCGTATGTATCATTTGCTCCGTACGACGTAAGATTCAGCACACCATTGGCAACTACCCTGATGGCGTCGCAGTTACCAAATCTCCTCCACAAAGCTTTAGGACTTTTTACTGGCCTAGACTGTTCTAGACCATCGTTACTGTCGCTTCCATTCACACTGTCGTACCAAACCTCAAGAACATTGCACTTGTCAACACGCCACTCATCATCAACATATACGAATAGCGCCTCTTTGTCGGTGAAGTATACCCTTGTGCCCTGTTCAGGGTTGTCTGGAAATCCACCACGAGAGATCAAACCCATAGCATCTATATCAACCGGGATGTTCGAGAAACTATCTATCTCGAACCACAACAAGCCATATATTGGATCTGGCTCCCAGCCAGCAGTTGAGAGCGATATCTCACGCCAATAAGAACCACCAACCTCATAATAGACGAAATCTGTCAATGAAACACTGTCAACACTCTCACCATCCCAAACGATCGTACCAGCCCAGATTTGACCGCTTGTGCGAACACGTATGTTGAACACATCGCCAGTTACGCTTGACGGCTCCACACCAACCAGTAAAAACGCATCGCCAGGGCTCCCATTGACAAATGAAACATAACCACCACCAACAGACTGCGTGTCATCCCAGTTGCCGGTTACAACTGCATTGCAACCCCACGCATCTGTTACACTCCTGGCATATACCGCTGGTTGTAAGATATCTGATTCATACTTTTTTACGATACAACCAAGCGGCCTGACAACATCACCAATGATATCGCTCGACGGATACTCGGACCACACAGAGCCAGCATAAACGAACAGCCTACCAATATCGGTGCGGTAGAACAACTGTCCTGGCTCCGGGTTCTCCGGGAACGCTGTCCCGGAGCCGACGCCAGCCGGTGGTTGCATGATCGCGCTCTCGTCGGTATCAAGCCACAGGGAACCTGCGAGGGGGGTTCCATGATACTCGTCGCCGACAAAAACTGATGAGGGGCCAACGCTACCGAGGGTAAAGGCGCCGCCCTGTGCTATCGGAACCTTCCCATCGTCAACATTGGGTATAGGCCTTGGTATTCTTGGATTCGGTCTGATAGCGGTCATGACTCACCCCGAGAATCCATATCCTAGCGCGGCCCACGTTTTTCTACCAACGACACCATCGACGCGCATATTACACTTCTTCTGGAAGCGCTTCACGGCCGCCTCCGTTTGTGCGCCGAACTTTCCGTCTACATCAACCCTGAATCCGCGCTCGTTTAGTTCGGTTTGCAGCACACTGACGGCGCGTCCTGACATGCCGCGCTTCAGCAACGGCATCCTCTGCTTATGGATGTTCTCATCCGAGCTGATATTGATGGGCCACGGGAAGTATCTACCAGGGCAGCTCGTCGGATTGAGATCGCAGTGCCTCTTGATAGTGAGCGACCCCTCCTTGGCCGTAAGGAAAAACAGCAGACTACGTAGCGCCATTACCTGCTTGTCTGTTGGGCTGGTGGTGGTGAAATCGCCGACCAGAACTACGCCGGTGGCGTTATTGCTTCCATCACAGTGGGCGCCACGGGCCCAGTACGGCCTGCCCCTATACACAACACCGTCCTTGTCAATAACGAAATGGTATCCGATCCCGGACCAACCTCGTGCAATGTGCCACCTGTGAATAGCCTCCGGGGATGCGTTGCCGTCAGCCGTGTGATGAATAACTACATGCCTCATGCCGGACTTAAGCCTTGGCGCAAGAGGCTTCCTAAATCGATACGTCATCTCCTTGATAACACCATGCATGATAGTATCACCCTTCTGTGAGAACATTTTTGACGGTATTATTCCCATACACTAACATATGTAGTCATGGAAATAGCGGGGCCGGGACTAGCCCGGCCCCACAGAATCTACGCCGCCACCGTCGCAGATTAGCTACCCTCTCCACCATCGGGGGCCCTAGTAGCACCAGCAGGAGTATCGGCCTTCGACGCGATCTTGACACCCCACTCGGGGATAGCAGTCTTCGCGCCAATGCGCATAGTCGACGTGAACTCCCAGCCACGCGCCGAGGCGTCACGCTCGCTCTCAAGACGATAGTCGCGGGGAACCCAGTAAACCACCGCATCCTTGACAAACATGTACGAGTTGGCGACCTTGTTAGTATCTCCAGTCACCGGGATGTAGTTATTCTTGAACACGTGCACGTCGCCGAAGAGCGTGCGAACATACCAGCGGCGGAGCACCTCCTCACCATAGACGGGAAGGGCGGACTGGTACGCTGCGTCACCGACATTGAATTGACCGGTGGCGGTGTAGAACCATGCGAAGTCGTGCACCATCAGCGACTTGTCGCCCGGAACTGTAACGAGCCTTGAGTCGAGCAACGTGCGTGCAGCTGCGATGCGAACGAGAGACAAGCCATCACTGTCAGTGGCGTTGATCGTGTTCTCGAAGTCGTTCAACTGGGCGATGAAATAGTCTTCAACCTTCTTCGAGACACCGATCGCCTGCTGACGAGCGATCTCCGCCTTGAAATCGAACGCACCGGACTCGGTAACAGTGTCGGTCAGGAAGGACTGAATGCCGAACTCCTTGGACGAAAGGCGGATCGACGTGTTCGTGAGCTGCGTGTAGGACTGATAGTCGACACCCTCATCCATTTCAAACCCGGAGTTCGCAAACGTCGTCGGGTTGAAGTACGGGATCTCGATACCCGAACCCTTCACACCGCGAGCAACTTCCTTGCAGAGCTTCGGCGTCAGAGTGCTTTCGTAGAGGAGGACATACGCCTTCTCTTCGATTTCCTCAATAACGCCAGGAAAGTTGACTGACACATTCTGGTTGTTAATACCACTTGTAGTTGCATTTGTAATTGCAGGCATTCAGATCACCCCTTGCGGGATGGATGCTACTGCGAGAGCTTCGACTTGTAGTACTCGTAGCGCTGGCGCGCCGTCATCTCTTCCACTGGAATGCGCTCATCAGGAAGCTGACGCGCAGGCTTCACGCCTGCTACGGTAGCGCCCTGCTCTGCGAGCTCCTTTAGGATCTTCTCGCGGACACGCTTCT
>JBDRUL010000074.1:5119-6144 GCA_039801305.1 Caldifarciminota bacterium
TCAATCTCGGACTCGTCGATGCTCTGCGCCTTTGCGATTTTCGCCGCAGCATATACAACATCGCGTGCTGCCTTGAGGCTCCTGTCCTTCGGAGCCATATCGGTCGTCGTTAGAACCTCAATGATCGACTCCTCCGGAACACCGAACTTTTCTGCTGCGCTTGCGATCTCGTTCTCGATGGTCTCTGCGTAGAGCTCTTCCTGGGCCCTGATGATCGGCTCGATCTCCCGCGAGAGCTTCTTGGTCACGAACTTGTCCAGGATCTCCTTGGACTCCGGTGACAACGGGATGTCATCGTCTTCCTCGTCCGATCCACCGAGCGATCTCGCTTCGAGGAGTTCTGCGATCCTACGCTCCCTCTCTGCGATTTCCATGAATCCCTTGTTGAGGTCACGCTCACGCTTTGCGAGCTCCTCGCGCAGCCGCTCGATCTCCTGCAGGCGCTCTTCGATGCTCTGCTCCTGACCAGCCTCTTCTGTTGCCTGGCTCTCCGTCTCGGCATCCATCATGTTTTCAAAGTCCACTTCCATTCTGCACCTCCGCTCGTGCCCACGTAGACGAGCCGTTCCGAAATCCGCTCGTGCCCCGGACATCCGGGAGTTGGCTTCATCCGGCCATCGCGTTCTACATGGAGTTGGCTTACGGTTCCAAGCCGGTCACAGTCAGACCGACTCTATGACGCATTCTTTCCCTATTTGAAAGATCGACAATCGCATAACCTGCAGGGCATTTGAAGCACAGGTTATGCCGTATATCCCCAGAATGATCAGCATTTATGCACTTCTGTTTGTTGTTTCTGTGTGGTTTCCAGTCCCGACAGAAGTACACCCAGCCATCAAGCTCCGGATTCTGAGGGATGATCACCCTGTATGCAGCATCCCTAGCCTCCATTGTGTCAGGGAGGACGAGGCCTGGCATGAAATCCGAGAAAGGCATTACTCCTCCAAGTCTTCTTCCTGATCGCTTCCCTCATCTCCATCGTCTTCATCATCGAGATCAGACGCACTTGGCCTGTACTTCTCAAG
>JBDRUL010000075.1:0-6141 GCA_039801305.1 Caldifarciminota bacterium
GGATACGCCGAACCTATTGGCAAGGCACTGGCCGACTTTGACTTGCATGGGTCGCTCCCGCCCGGTGCCCAAGTATACAGCGATATGTATGGCCCAGGTTCAGTGACCAATATTGATCTACTTCTCGACCGCCTGACCGTCCGCTGGCATTCAGGGACAGAGACCACGCTTGACATAGCCGCTGCCGGTAGGCAAATCCGCGTGCTGCCGCCGGACGGCTTCTTCTCTCTTCTTAAGAAGGCGCCAAGCGAGCTTAGCCGTCTCTGCACCACGGATCCAGGAAAAGCGGTTGCACTCTTCCTGCGCGACATTGGCAGACAGGTATCTGTATCAGATATAAGAGCTGCTCTGGGTCAACTGGTACCCGATACCGACTGGCACTGGTTCTGGGAGAAGGCACGGCGTTTCCTTGCCACCAATCCGAATATCCGAGTCGTCACCAGCCCCAGCCGTAGCTACTTCTGGCAAGACGAACCAGCAACTCTTCCGCAAGAATCGGTATCCGAACAGCCACGCGTCCGCAGGACTGTTTCGGACGTCAACAGACTCAAGACGCTTGCACCAGACGAAATAGCTTCTGAATACGAAACACTTACAACCGCCATTTCCCGACGGCAGCTTCTGGAACGTATACGGATAGCACGACCTGAGGACTGGAAAAATATCTACGCTACAGTTTTTCGAATTGGCCGGGACGACCGAAGTCGTGAACTAATAGAATCGTCACTTATAGCAGAAGACCCATCCCTCTGGCAGAAGACCGTCGAGACTACTCTGACCGGCTATCGTCAAAGTCCAGAAGCGTTCGCTTGGCTTCTGACCAACGCCGACCGCTTCCCGAGTATATCACCCCGCGGATTGATTTCACGGGCACTTGACCTTCTCGAGTCCAGTGCCTATCGCCACCACTGGAATCACCTGCGCCGCGCCCTCGCCGCTGGAGATTACCGCCTGATAGCCCGCACTATCGATGAGATTGAACTGGACGACGCCCGTCGTCTGCTGGAACGTATTCGGAACTGTCACAACCTTGAGGAGTTTCGGCGTCAGAGGCTGACCGGGATGTTCGCTGCCCATTTCCCTCAGCTTGCCGAAGCCGATGATTCAGTTATCTGGAGCACCGCCACCGGAATTGAGAAGGCACGCACCGAACTTCGGAACCTCACCGAGCGCGAACTGCCGGCAGTGGCCGAAGAACTCGCCCGCGCCCGCAGCCATGGCGACCTCAGCGAGAACTACGAGTACAAGGCCGCGCGGGAGAAACAGAACCGGCTCATGGTCCGCGTCAACCGTCTACGCCAAGAACTCAGTCGCGCGCGGGTGATTGAACCGGACTCGGTTGATACGAGCACCGTCAGCCCTGGCTGCCGGGTTGTTCTGCGTGATCTCGCTGGAAACGAACAGGTGTACACGATCCTCGGGCCCTGGGACGCCGATCCTGACCATGGCATAATCTCCCATCAGTCGCCTCTGGCCAAGCAGTTGCTTGGGCTGAAACGGGGCGATACGGTCAACACAGATAGCGGCTCGCTGCAGGTGACCGCCATCACGCTCGGCATGTCAGTCTGATGGCGAGAGTCCTGCCCGCAGTCGCTGCTTCAATCCCTGCTGCTGCCGAAGTCTTTCGCACCGGCGGAATTGTCATATTCCCTACCGAGACCGTGTACGGTATCGGCGCCGACCTGCACAATTCTGAAGGGGTTCGTCGCCTTTTCGCTGTGAAACTGCGCGCTATCAATCAGCCATTGCTTGTACATTGCTGCAATATGCGACAGCTCGCGGAGCTCGTCACGGATGTGCCGGTTTTCGCTCGGCGCCTCATGCACCGATTCTGGCCCGGGCCACTCTCACTTGTCTTCAAAAAGCACCCGTCTGTACCGACCCTGGTAACAGCTGGGCGTGATACTGTGGGCATACGGATGGTAGCACACGACTTCACGTGTGCGGTAATTGGGCAACTCAATTCTCCCATTGCTGGAACCAGCGCAAACTACTCAGGTCGACCGGCCACCGCCTGCTTCTGCAGGTTAGACCCGGACATCGTCAATCAAGTCGACCTGGCAATCGATGCCGGCGAGTGCGGAACAGGTTTTCCCTCGACAGTACTGGACGTGTCCGTTGATCCACCAGTACTCATTCGCGAAGGCGCTGTTTCACTATCCGAACTTGCGCCCTATCTTGGGAGCAGGACTGTCAGACAGAACCAGGCGCGGCCAGCAGAACCGTAGCTAGTATCGGTACTCAACCCGCAGATTCCACTCGAAACCACCCCGGTCAAGCCCGATTTCACCGTTGAAGTTGCTACTCAACCAGTAGTCGGCCCCGGCGCTCAGACGCAGGCGTCTTGCTGCCCACCATTCGATCTCGGGCCCAACTCGCCATGTTCGATCAACCTCTTCGATCAGGTTGCCACTCGGATCACGTCCAAGCGAGGGAAACTCCGTCGGCAGGGGTGTATGCAAACTCTCGCTCTCATACCAGAACGACTTGCGCCGGTAATCTCCCCGATTATAGAATCCTCGTCGCGTAAAATCGCTCCAGACACCCAGCTGAACAGCTCCGGCCGGAACAAATCTGAGCCTTGCCCACCAGCGGTCTGCGTCCGGACCAAGTTCATGTCCCAGCGGAACACCGTAATTCTCGTACATAATGAAATGGAGACGGTGATAGTAGGTGAACGCGGTAACACTGGCATATTCGATCCGTACCTCGACAGGGATGTTGGGTGCCCAGTAAAGGCCTGCCTGCGTCGCCACGCAGTTTGGTGCGACTCCTCGTGTATTGAACTCGTAGTTGTCTATCATCAGCTGGCAGTAGCCCCTGACTGACGGCATATAGAGATTGGCATCAAAACCGACCAGAAGATTGCTCCAGTGGTATGAATTTGCCGCCTCGAGATAGCCTGGCAGCAACGGGTTCACAAACCCGCCGATGGGCGCAATCGAAAGCGACTCCCAAGAATAGACATTCATCATCGCGGCGCCAAGAGTCAGGCGATGCCACAGCGAAGCTTCAACACGTTGCGCTGACAAGAAACGGTGAATCTTGCGGTTCCAGTTGGAGAGTATGCTGGTGAAACTAATGAACCGGAAGTTGGTATAGGAAGCAGAAAGTTGAATATGGTCAAACGACGGCGCCTGGTCGGACAACATCGCCGAGCTCAGGTATCCCGGTCCCCACCTCATCCGGTCGCGGCCGAGCTCAAACCTCACCCAGGGAAGTAACCATGCCAAATACGCATGCTCGATCTCAAACTTGAGAAATTCGTGAAAACCCGCTGCTCTCGAACCCGGCAGATGGCATCCGGTAGAATCCCAGACATCCCGCTGACGCGGACTGAACACCTCAATCTCTGCCCGCTCGTACAAAGCAAATCTGTCTCGAGGACGGTTGTTAAGTACGGCGCCAACCGAGAAGACTCGCCGATCCCGGGTTGCACTCCCCGCTGCTGAGTCGTGCTGGCGCCACCGACAGATTCCCGCCCGGGAAAACAGATCACCGGCCACGCGACCGTGCTCGACGTCCGGAACGGTAATCCGTACCAGCGGCCGACGGAAATCCTCCCTGTCAATATCCTCACCGAACTCATAAAGCAGCCGCTGCAGTGCTGACTGTTGCGGTACCGTCAGCTCACGCCTTGCGGCCTGTTCCAAGGCTTCAGCAAGCAATCGAACACACTCCCTGCGTGTCCAAGGTCGGCTTGTATAGGGCATCGAGGCTATCAGACCGGATGTCTTCAGAAGGTCAAAGTCGTCGTATACCCGTGAATCGCTCGGTACATAATCAATACCTGTCCCGGACACAAGCGCAACCGCGATTGCCAAGCCGACAAGAGTCTGCAGGCGAATAGACGGAAGCGTCTGTAGTCCGCCGGTCTTCAATGAATTACGCCCAGCCAGTCACGCAACAGAAACTGCAGCCGGCCGATCAGAAGAGACATGCGCGCCATTACCGTGAACCCGAATGAAGCACCAAATCCAACCATCAGGAACACGATGCCAATCCCGGAGGCAAGCCGCAAGGCACCCTTGTGTTCACGTGAGAAGAAGAAATAGAAAACCGAGCAGACCACACCGACGAACGAAACCAGCGCCCAGACGAGTGTATCCCAGCTGCGAAAGATATCCGGGCCAAGCAGTGTCCCCTGAACCTGCTTGAGAATATAGGTCTGAAACAGCGCTGGTATCGCCACGCCGGCAGACCAGCCCATCACGAACGCCATCGGAAACCGGATCAGCCAGCTGGCTTTGGGAATGAAACGGGTGAAGTAGCACAACCCGAGCAGAAACGGAACAATATAGAGGGGTTTTCCCTGCCGGAACAGGGGCGTAATCAGATCAGGATAGACCGAGTTGTACCATGTCAGCGCTATCGAATAGCCCACCGAAACACCAACAAAGAGGTGTTCGCATGCGCGATAGAAGGGATTGTCGCGCCAGAGAAACGAGAAAATACCAAAGGTCAGAATTGCCGCAATCCATGTCAGCAGACTTGTTGATATATGCATTACGCCCTCCGCCTGCGGGTCACAAAGAAGGCAATGTTGCCTACGATCACTAACACCATTATCACAACATGCGCCAGCGACTGTGAATCCATCGCTGCGACTGCCGGTTTGTACGCTCGGCTGTAACCTGCCCGTTCGACCATCAGTTCATACTCCGCGGCACCAGCCATTCCGCTGAGCAGCCCAGAAAGCTGTCCGGATTGGAGAAATGGATACGCATCAGCTGCGGATACCGCAGTCACTCCGGCACCAAGCCTCAATCCGTACCGCGCTTGACCGTACAGCATCCAATCCTGATACCCGGGAGTGCCGGCAGAAAGCGCCACTCCCAGCGGAATATCACGAAGGCGCTGAACCTCCTGCATCATCGGCAACTGTTCAAGGGGATGACCGTAGTAGTCCACCGGAAACACAGCCTTGATATTCTCACCCATCCCGAGGATGACGGCATCCACCCCTGCCTTCCAGCCCAGATATACATAATCCTTGCCATACTCTCTGCCAAGTGCTGTGTCGTTTCCACGATTCTTGTCGGTGGCAAGTCTGGTATAGGCGAGAACGGGGTACGTGCCCACCGATTCCGCAGACCACACCGGAAAACTGAGGGTATCCAGCCTGCCCGGCTCCAGCAATACAATCGTGTCGTACTGATAACCGCTGCCTATCCGGATGGAAACCGGAACCGACTCTGGTCGTGAACCCAGATTGGTGACTGTCACTCTCGGTACCACCGTCATACCAGAATCGATGATACCGGCAGGTGCCAGCACAGCCCCTGCCGAAGCATCACGCATCTCCCGCCTCTGCTCAGGGGCCGTCACTGCCACGACCGATGTGGCAGTATCGTTTCTCCTGACAAAGTCGCCACTGAGCCTGACCAGCGTACCTACACGATACCTTCCCGGTTTCTCCGGCTGCCAGACGCTGAAACACAGCCGTCTGGTCTCGCCGGCTGCGAGCAACTCCACTCTGGAGTCCTTCCAGACTGTATCAGAGCCTCGTAAGACCGCTGCAGAAACTGCAACCGAGTCTGGCCGCGTTCCCAAGTTTGCGACGGCAGCCCCAAGCATGACTGAATCGCCAGTACCGACACTGGCAGGAGCTATCAGCTTGCGAACAGCAGCGTCAACTCTGGTAATGACTCTGACATCTTTAGTCTGCTCATTATTCGTCTCTTCTGCATCATCAGCCAGTGCTGTCTGGCAGCGTACTCGTACCATCCCGGTATCAACCGGCAACCAAGAGGGAAAAGTCACTACAACCGTGTCGCCGGGCTCTATGTCTACCAGAGTATCAAACTGCTGTTCTCCCACGCTCAATACCACGGGCACCGACTGACGCCTTGACCCGAGATTGGCTACCCCGGCCTTGGGCGATACTGCCACACCCGAGTCGATCCTGCCGACCGGTGCCAGCACTGCCACCACTGCCGCATCCGTCAGCGGCTCGCGTACTGCCAGCTGAGCCGATGCTGTGTCATTCCTAGGGTTACGGTCAGTCGGCAATCCCATTACCAGCAGAGCGCGATAATCGCCGGCAGACGGTACTCTCCAGATATCAAACGACACTGTATCAGATTCGCCCGGCTCCAGTCTCAGGATAGCAGTTCGCCGATACAGCTCTGCCCCGACCTG
>JBDRUL010000076.1:0-6122 GCA_039801305.1 Caldifarciminota bacterium
AGAAGGTCAATCCTGTCCAACCTGACCCGGGTATCCGCATCACTGTCTGGGATGGCGCCACGTTCCACTCAGTCGCCACCAACCGGCTTGCTGACCAGGACTACCTTATACGTCTTGCCCGCGAACGCGGCCAGGGAATAACCATCCGCAGCCACGAGAATCCCCAGACCGGAGCAGCCCTTGACCGGCACTTCCGGACATCATTCCAAACCGATCCGGCAGCAGTGAGTGTGGAGCAGAAACAGGAACTCTGCCGCCGGCTCTACTCGACGATCAGCGGTCGTGACCCGCGCATCGCCATGACCCAGGTCGTGTGCCAGACCCATCACGAGTACCGCATATTCTGCGACGTCGACCGGCTGCTTTCAGCCGATACCGTCCGCACTCTGATATTCGCAGTGACAGTCGCCAGCGCCACCGGCAGACAGGTGCAGAACTTCGGCTACCGGTTTGGCTCCGGCTGGGATACAGCCGAACAGACTACTGACGACTGGGCAACCGGTCTGGTTGACGAGACAGTCGCGGCACTTTCGGCAGAGCCGCTCACGCCGGGTGAATACACCTGTATCCTCTCACCTGATGTTGCCGGCATTCTGGCACACGAATCGTTCGGTCATGGCTGCGAGCTGGACACGATGATGCGCGGTGCTGCCCGGGCTCTCTATTACATCGGCCGCCGCGTCGGCTCTGACCTCGTGAACATCGTCGACGAACCGGGCAGACCCGGCACCAACGGCTCCATCTTCTTCTCTGACGACGGTGTACTCGCCGAAGAGCCCATAGTTCTGGTCAAAGACGGCATCCTCCAGCCCACCATGATGTGCGACCGCTACTCGTTCCTAATGATGAAAGACCGGCTGCCCGGGCTGCGCCAGGCTGCCTCAGGCAGACTCGAATCCTGGAGCCATCCGGTCTATGCCCGGATGACCTGCACCTATTTTGTCCCCAGACCGGCTGAACAGGGCGGCTTGAGCCGCGAAGAGATGATCGCCCGGACTGATAACGCTATCCTGCTCGAGCGGGCAAGCTCGGGTATGGAAGACCCGCTGGGATGGGGAATCCAGCTGCAGGTACTGCATGGCCATGAGATCAGATCAGGCCGACTGACCGGCCGACGCCACTATCAGATCGGCGTCACCGGCTATGTGCCGGACGTCCTGATGAGCGTAGACGCAATCGGAACCGAACTCAAGACCAGCGATGCCGGTACCTGCGGCAAGGGCCACAAGGAATGGGTGCGCAACGCCAGCGGCGGAACCTATCTCCGCTGCCGGCTCAAACTGGGTTGATACCGGATGGACACAGGACGCATCTGCGACCGGCTGAACCGGACTGAGGGCATCACCCACTGGCTTCTGCAGCACTCCCGTACCGACTCGACCACCATCATCCATCTGCCCACACTCTACGGTATCAGGCAGGGCCAGGTCTTCTCAGCCGCGAACCCCTATCCCCGTGAAGTCATCACTTCGCCGGCTGAGACCGCGACGCTTACGCTCTTCGCCCGATTCACTGCTGACGGCAAGGAATGGCTGGGCGATGCAACCGGTCAGGTCACTGACGACAGCGAAACCGGTCTGGACTCACTCATCCGCAACCTGCTCGCAAACTGCCGCACCCAGCAGAACCCGCCCTTCCCCCTGCCCGGTGCTGATGAGCCTTATCATCTGGTCGAGCTCGCTGACAGAACCATACTTGACCTCCTGCCCCAGACCCTGCTGGAGCGGGCGCAGGAGTTCAGCCAGGGTATTCTCGCTGCTGCCCGTAAGTATACGGATATCGCCGTCTCCAACATCGAGCTCTTCTTCACCCGCACCCATGTGACAACAATGACCAGTGCCGGCGTCCGGCTCGAATACCCGGCTACGCGGCTCGGTGCTGAAATCTGCCTGCTCTGCCGCACCGCTGCTGGCAATGCTGGCGAACACACCGAACGACTGACCGTGCGGCGCCTGGCTGACCTCGACCCACAGGCGATAGTCGCTGAAGCCGCACCCATCGCCCGTCAGCTGGCTCTTGCCAGTTCCGCACCCAGCCACAGGGGCAAAGTCGTCCTGCTCGGCGAAGCTGCTGCCGACTTCCTGCTCATCGCCAATACACCTCTCGCCTTCCATGCCAGTGCCCGCACCGTCTATGAGAAGTCCAGCCGCTACTCTGCCGGTGCGGCGGTGTCCGGCGAAACTGAACTCAAGGGCGAACCCCTGAACATCAGCTCTGATCCCACCATCGACTTCGGTCTTGCCAGCTCAATAGTTGCTCCGGCTGACGGCTCAGCCTGCCGGCCCGCCACGCTGGTGCGCGATGGCTACTGGGCAGACCTGCTCGGCACCCGGCGCTATTTCAGCTATCTGGGGCTGCTGGAAAAGGGAGTTCTGCCACCGGGCACTGTCGGCAACACGGTTGTGCCTGCCGGTAACACCCCGCTTGACGCGTTTCTTGATCAGGACTGTGTGGTGGTCAGGACATTCTCCGGTTTCAGTCTCGACCGCACCTCCGGCCAGTTCGCGGTGGAGATAAGGCTGGGCGAGCTGCGCCAGAACGGAAAGAGTACACCCTTTCACGGCGGTCTGCTCGTCGGCAACTGGTTCAGCGCCATTGCCGACGCCTTCTACTCAAGAGAACTGCAGACCCGTAACGACTTCTACGGTCCCAAAGCTATCCTCTTCGGCAACCTGCAGACAGCCGGTTAGGCAACGACAAAGGTAGCGGTTGTCAGATTTCTTTCCGGAGCAATACCAGTTGTTGCAGCCGAAACCACCCTGCTTGCTGATAGCATACTGGCACCGGTTATTCCATACCGAGCCAGAACTGCCACTGACAGCCCATCATCAGACTACACCAAAGTAACCCCTGCCGGCATCACTGCCATAACAGCACCCGACACAGCCGGTCATAAGTCCAGCAGTACGTCCGGTCAGTAACCAGGCCGGCAAATAGCTGGGGGAATGGGAGGGTTGGTTCCGGCAGCAGCTGAACAAGACCTTGATTTACCGATGCTTATGGCTGCCAGACGCCCTTTGCCGATATTAGTTATAACTAATATTGCAGGAGCTGCCGCTTGCTCTGGCGCCTGCCGGAGTTAAAATTGCTTTCCAGTGGACTCGGCAATTGTGGTCGAGCAGCTGACCAGAAGTTTCAAGACGCTGGTCGCTGTCGACCATATATCCTTCGCGGTCAATTCCGCCGAGATCTTCGGTTTTCTCGGCCCCAACGGTGCCGGCAAGACCACAACCGTCAGGATGCTCTGCACCCTTATCCGTCCCAGTTCGGGCAATGCCCGCGTTGCCGGTTATGACATCAGCCGGGAGCAGAATCAGGTCAGAAGAAGTATCGGCATCATCTTCCAGGAGCCTTCACTGGACGACCGCTTGACCGCAATCGAGAACCTGCGGTTTCATGGACTCATCTATCATGTGCCCAGTCAGGAGCTGAACCGGCGCATACAGGAGGGGCTGGAATGGATGGAACTCTCTGACCGCGCCAGAGAGCTGGTGCGCAACTTCTCCGGCGGGATGAAGCGTCGGCTCGAGATCTGCCGGGGTCTGCTCCATTCACCGCGGGTGCTCTTTCTGGATGAGCCGACACTGGGGCTTGACCCGCAGACCCGCGCCCGCATCTGGGAACGGCTGCTCGAGCTCAGGCGCGAACGGGGCACCACGCTGTTCCTGACCACGCACTATATGGACGAGGCCGAGTACTGTGACCGCATCGCCATCATCGACCACGGCCGCATCATCGCGCTCGACACGCCCGCTGCACTCAAAGCCCGGCTGCAGGGCGACATCATCCGGCTGCGCACTGCGGACAATAGCAAAGCAGCTGCCGAGATTGCCAGCCGCTATGGCATACAGCCCGCAGTTGAATCCGGCATCATCCACTTCCAGATAAGCTCTGGCGCCGAGTTTGTGCCCAAACTGCTGCATGAACTTTCTGTACCGGTAATATCGGTCACTGTCCAGCCGCCCACACTCGACGATGTCTTCCTGAACCTTACCGGCCGGGAGATACGGGATGAGAGTGCCTCAGCGCGCGACCGGCTGCGCAGCACCATCCGCCAGATGGGCAGGGCAGGAAGGTGAAGTTCACACATGATTGATCCCAGCTGTATCCTGATGGTCTGGTTGCGGGATATAATCCGCTACTTCCGGGAACGCAGCCAGTTCTACGGTTCGCTGGTCAGGCCGATTCTCTGGCTATTCATCCTCGGCATGGGTCTGCGCGGCTCCTATGCCGGACGGCTGGGACCGGACCCTCAGACCAGCTACACCCAGTTCATCTTTCCCGGCATCGTGGCGATGACCGCCATCTTCACTTCGATCCAGTCTGCCATCTCCATCATCTGGGACAGAGAGTTCGGCTTTCTCAAGGAGATACTGGTGGCACCGGTGCCCCGCACCTCGATCGCCATCGGTAAAGGGCTTGCCGGTACCACCCTTTCCCTGATTCAGGGTGTAATTATCATCGCGCTGGCACCGCTGGTGCATGTGCGGATCCCGCTGCTCAACATCCCGCTTCTCATTCTGGTGCTGGCAGTTCTCTCATTTGCCCTGACCGGCATCGGCATCATCATTGCAGCCAGAATGACCTCTTTTCAGGGATTCGGCACCATAATGAACTTCGTGATAATGCCGATGTGGTTCCTTTCCGGTGCGCTGTTTCCGCTGCAGAACCTGCCCTGGTGGCTGAACTTGCTCGTCAGAGCCAATCCGCTCACCTATGGCGTTGATCTGGTGCGAAGGCTGGTGCTCGGCTTCTCGTTCCAGGCGCCAGCCCTCAATGTCTCCTTTCTGCTGATCTTCAGCACTCTGGCTACCGGACTGGCAGTCTACTTCTTCAACCGCGGCGAATACTAGCCTGCCTTGACCCTTCAGCCTGCTCTCCCATAATCTGCTGTGCGGTCATTCGACCCCGACCTCATCGACGACGAGCCACTCCAAGATGAGTTCTCCCGTATCGACCCTTTCCACAGTCTGCTGCAGAAGTCAGTGCGCCGGTTTGAGGGCAGAAGCCCGGCAGAAGTCCTTGCCGGCAGCGGCCAACTGAACCGGATCAGAAACCACAAGGGTACCTGCTGGCTGCTGCAGACCAGCCGCCGGGGCAGCTTTGGCCGCTGGCCCCGGGAACAGGCAAGGGCTGACCTTCTCAATACGACATCTCTTGTCTATGGCATCCGCGACCGCACCAGCTGCCAGCTCGCTGCGGCAGGATTTGCCGATCTGAACAGCCTCACCCGCCACCCCAGATACGGTGATGACGCCCGCCGGGTCTGTGAATGCATCCGCACAGCCCGCACACCTGAACTTGCCCAGATCATCCGCGAACGGCTCTCTGCCTCTCATCCGCTGCACCTGCGCCTGACCGGCCTGCATCAGGACGAAGACTTCCTATTCCTTGACCTCGAAACAATGGGGCTTTTCGGGGGACAGCCGGTGATCGTTGCCGGAATCTGCCGTATCAGCGCCAGCAATACCCTTGAGCTGCGGCAGTTCATCTGCCGCGACTACTCTGACGAACCCGCACTACTTGCGGCAGTCAGCCGGGAGATCAACAGCTCCGCCGTGCTCGTCACCTTCAATGGCCGCACCTTTGACCTGCAGTTTCTACTCCAGCGTTGCGCCTTCTACGGTCTGTCTCTGCCCGCAGCCGAACTGCATCTTGACTTGCTCTACTTCTGCCGCCGGGCATGGGGAGATCAGCTCCCTTCCTGCCGCCTGAACGTACTCGAACAGGAGATTCTGGGTACCAGCCGTGACTCTGATCTGCCCGGTGAACTCGTGCCGGAGTTCTACGAAGAGTGGCTCAGAACCGGTAATCCCGGGTTCCTCAAGACCATTGTCGACCACAACCGTCAGGACGTAATATCGCTGGTAAACCTGCTCACTGCACTCACCGACTACTGGACACAGAGCTCCGGGCGATGAACACCAACTGAACCCTGCTGGTGCCTGCTGCACTTGCCGCGCTGGAGAGAATCAAAGACCTTTCGTGGTATCGCGGGCAGATCGTCCATATCGAGCCCGTCTCTTCCCGTCTGCCGTCCTATGGTGCCGTCTCTCCCCCTTTGCCGGAAGGACTGAACCGGTATCTTGCCGCCAGCGGCATCGAGCGGCTCTACTCGCATC
>JBDRUL010000077.1:0-6012 GCA_039801305.1 Caldifarciminota bacterium
CGCATCAGACAGAGCTGCTTGCCATAGCCAGAAGCGGCAGGAACGCCATCATCACCAGCGGTACTGCCTCGGGCAAGACCCTTGCCTTCAACCTGCCAGTCATAGAAGCCCTTGCCAGACACCCGGCTGCAACCGCACTCTACCTCTACCCACTGAAGGCCGTAACCGAGAATCAGCGACAAGTCCTGCTTGACATCGAGAAGGCTTCCGGAATTCATCTGGCACCAGCAGTCTATGACGGTGACACGCCCCGCAACCGCCGGCCGCAGATAAGGCAGGAGAGTCGCATAGTTCTCTCCAATCCCTATGAGTTTCATCAGGTTCTGCCGTACCACTATCAGTGGCAGCGGTTCCTTGCCGGTCTCGCCTATCTGGTCATCGACGAGGCACACCAGTACCGTGGTGTCTTCGGCTCCCATGTCGCCCAGCTCATCCGGCGCCTGCGCCGTGTGCTCGCGCGCTATGGCGCCCAGCCCCGGTTCATCCTTGCCTCTGCTTCAATCGCCAACCCGCTGGAACTTGCTCAGAGACTGACCGGCCTTGACTTTATCCTTGTGAGCAGTGACGGCTCGCCCCGTGGCCGCTGCTGGCTTGCCCTGTTCAATCCGCTTGTTGACCAGGACACACCGGTCACGCTGCAGGTCAGCCGGCTGGTCGCCGCTCTGGGCCGTGCCGGCTTGCAGACCCTCTGCTTTGTCGACTCCCGCAATCTTGCCGAGCTGATCGCCCGGAATCTGAAGCAGCAGGCTCCGGATATTCCGGTCTCGCCCTATCGCGCCGGCTATCTTGCCGCTGACCGGCGCCGGATCGAGGCAGAACTCGCCTGCGGCAGACTCCGCTGCGTAGTCAGTACCAGCGCTCTGGAACTCGGTATCGACGTCGGCGGGCTCGACGCCATCGTGATTTACGGCTGGCCCGGAACCCTTGCCTCATTCTGGCAGCGTGCCGGTCGCGCCGGCCGCAAGCTGCAGGACTCGGTCGTGATCTACGTTGCCCGGGAAAGTGTGCTCGAGCAGTTCCTCATCCGCCATCAGGAACTCATCTTCTCCCGTGAATTCGAGAGTGCAGTCGTCGATCTTGCCAATCCCCACATCATCAAGCCCCATCTCTGCTGTGCGGCTTCGGAATCGCCTCTGCAGGATTCGGAGATCGATCATAATCAGCAGCTGCTGCTCTCTGAACTTGCCCGCGACCGGCTGGTGCAGCGCACTCCGGCAGGCTGGGTCTATACCGGCAGAGATCGGCCTCAGGAGAAGCTCCAGCTCGAGTCAATCGGCAGCGGCACCGTGGCGGTCATCTGCGAAGACAGGGTGCTGGAGACCGTTGACCGTAACCGTGCTCTGCGCACTCTCTTTCCCGGTGCAGTCCTGCTCCATCTCGCCGAGACCTATCTTGTGAAGTCTCTCGACCTTGCTGCCGGTCGTGCCGAAGTGGTACCGGCTGAAGCCAGCTACCGCACCGAGCCGATCCAGCACGAGGAAGTGGCAATCGTGGAGAGTATCGCCTCAAGAAGAATCTCTGCGGACACCACACTGTCTCTGGGCAGGCTGCAGGTAACCGAACGTATCATCGGCTTCCGCACACTGAAGGCAGATACACCTGTTTCACTCCATTCTCTCGACCTGCCCCCCATCGAGTTCAGTACTGTCGGACTCTGGCTCACCTTCGGCGCTGCTGGCAGCTCTGATTCCCCGGACGGCGGCACACTTCATGCTGCCGAGCACGCTCTCATCGGACTCGCTCCGCTGGTGGCTATGTGCGACCGCTTCGACCTGGGCGGCTTTAGCTCGGCTCTGTTTCCCGGTACCGGGCTGCCCACGATCATCATCTACGACGGCTATGAGGGCGGCATCGGCATCGCCGAGAAACTCTATGTTCAGTTCTCCCGACTCAGCCGCATCACTTCTGAGCTTCTGCGGGACTGCCCCTGTGAGAACGGCTGCCCTGCCTGCGTGCTCTCTGTCCGCTGCGGCAACAACAATCAGCCGATGGACAAACACGGTGCTGCCCGGCTTCTCAAAAGGCTGGCTGCAGCCGAGTCTTGACGCAATCATCTGAAGGCATTATAGTCGGCAACACTCGTGAGCCTGCCCAAGGTTATCAGAACTCTCAGGGACAACACCGAGGCAGTACTGCTGCCCGCAGGCACCTATGTGATCGGCATCGATGCGGAGAGAGTGGCTGAGCTCATCCGCCAGCTCGGCGAGAAACCTGATCCGCTGTTCTCGGCTGAGCTGCCACGCCACACCGTCACTCTGCACGACGTCTTTATCGACCGTTTTCCGGTCACCAATGCCCGCTATGCCGCATTTCTGACTGCCACGAACGGCCGCTCACCGGAATACTGGCTGGACCCGCGCTACAATCATCCTGACCAGCCGGTCACCGGCATCAGCTGGCACGAGGCAGCCGCCTATGCCAGCTGGGCAGGCAAGCGCCTACCCACTGAAGAGGAATGGGAAGCAGCTGCCCGCGGTACTGATGAACGCATCTGGCCCTGGGGCAACACATTTGAGAAAGGCTACTGCAACAGCCGGGAATGGCATTCTGACCGACCCTTGCCGGTAGGTTCAATGCCCAGAGGGATCAGTCCTGTCGGCTGTCACGATATGGCCGGCAATATCTGGGAGTTCACCTCAACCGACTGGCAGTATATGGGTAAGGTCATCCGGGGCGGTTCATACCAGCACAGCGCAGCCTACTGCCGGACAACCTGCCGCTGGGCAATTGACCCTGATCTGCGCGGCAAGACGACCATCGGTTTCCGCTGCTGTATGGACATTGCCAAGGCGAGAATCTACGGCAAGGCGCTGACCTGACGGTCTGTCCTATCCGCCCAGCAGTGCTGCCATCACCTCGTCGAGCGCCTTCAGGAACCGCCGGTTCTGGGGCTCGGTGCCCACTGTGACCCGCAGTGCATTGGGAAAACCGTACTCGCGCACAGTGCGGGTGATCACTCCCCGACGTTGCAGCTCCTCAAATATCAGCTGGGCATCGATGGCAAAGTTCACAAACACGAAGTTTGCATAACTCTCCAGATAGAAAAGCTTCAGCCGCTTGAACTCCTTATAGAACATCGTCTTGCCCGCCTCGTTCACCCGGCGGCTGCGCTGGACATGCCGCTTGTCGTCGAATGCTGCCACTGCTGCCACCTGTGCTGCCCGACTGACGTTGAACGGCAGCCTGACCTTTGCCAATGACTCCACAATTTCGGGTCGGGCAAAACCATAACCCACGCGCAGACCGGCAAGGCCGTATATCTTGGACATCGTCCGGAGAATCAGCACGTTCCGGTTGGCATTATAGTAGTCGAGCGACTTGGGATACTCCCGACTGCTGATGTACTCGGCATAAGCCTCGTCCAGAATCACCAGCACGTGATCCGGAATCCGGTCAAAGAAGCTGTCGAGCTCTTGACGGGTGACGATTGTGCCCAGCGGATTGATCGGGTTGTCAAGGTAGATTATCTTGGTCCGCTGGTTCACGGCTTCACTCATCTGCCGCAGATTGTGCCGGTAGTCGTCCGGCTCCACTTCAACAACCTTCGCATTCATCACCGCCGCGCCGATTCTGGGCATGATGAACGCCCCCCTGGTCATTATCAGTTCGTCACCGGTCTCCAGATAGGCAAGGCAGGCGAGCAGTATCAGCTCAACTGAGCCGTTGCCGATGATGATTGCGTCGGAGTCGACCTTGAAAAGCTGACTCAGCTTCTGCCGGAGATAGTGGCAGGAGTCCTCCGGGTAGTAGTGCAGCTCATGCAGGTTTTTCCTGAGTGCTGCCAGAGCCCGGGTTGAAGGTCCGAGCGGATTCTCGTTTGAGGCAAGCTTGATCACCTGTCCCCGGATTCCCAGCTCACGTACGACCTGCTCTACCGGCTTGCCCGGCTTGTAGGGTCTGATTGCTTCCAGACATGCTCTTGGTATTGGTAACACTCCTATCCTCCATTCACTACTGACTGCTGGTCACTGACCGCTCTGTCCCGGCGCATGGACGCAAACAGCAGACCGCCGATGATCGCAAACACGAGGTCAAGTCCGAGAAAAAGCATCGCACAAGCCAGCGCCAGATGCCCCTCCAGTGCGTTCTCCAGCCACGGCTGCGTGAACATCGGCACAAAGCTGGCTTCCCGCACACCCAGACCGCCGATCGAGGGTACATTTACCACAATGTTCAGAAGCGGAATGAATATCATGAAATAGACCAGCGGCACACTGCCGCCCAGCGCGCGCATCACCGAATACCAGCAGAGACTCAACGCCGCCTGCACACCCATTCCCAGGAGAAACGACAGTGCCAGTGCTGACCGATCGTGGCGGAACTGCTTCACCGAATCAAAAGCCCTGTCAATGGTCTCTGCGACCCGGCGCAGGTGCAGCCCCCCGAGCAGTCGGCGCAGGAAGCTGTGCATACGGTCACTGAAGAGCACCAGCACCAGCAGCACCAGCAGTAACAGAATCCCCAGCAGGAACAGAAACATCACGTCGCCACGCATGGTCATCGCCGGCTCACCGGCCGCATTATTGCGCAGCACCAGCCGCTCTGCCCACAACCCGTGCGCCGCAAAAAGCCCCAGTGCCGCCACCACCGCCAGAAAGGTCAGGCTCACAAAACCTATTACCCGGTCGAGGAATGTAGCCGAAAACGCCTCCGCACCCTTGCCCTTGCGCGCCGTGTATGCAATCCGCATCACGTCACCACCGATCGAAGTCGGCAGCAGCTTGCAGAAGAACAGCCCGAGCGTGAAGACCCGTGCCAGATACCAGGTGGAGAATGCCAGCTGCCGCGCCCGCAGGAGAATCTGCCACCGCCAGGCCGATATGAGAATGAATATCAGGTACCAGCCGACTGCCAACAGCATCGGCACTGGCTGCAGCCTTCCCAGCCGCGCCAGCATCTGGGGCAGTTGGCGACGGAATAGCAGCAGGAGGAGCAGCAGCAGGCCAAGGGAGAGAAACCAGCGGAGCAGTCGCATCAGCGAACACCGTTCACTTCTTCTGTTCCAGCCGTTCCAGCCGGTCGGCAAGCCCGGCGAGCATCTCGCCCAGGAATCCCGCGGCAAAGAAGACTAGTCCGGCAACACCCAGCAGTATCACCAGATAGAGCAAAGGCCTGAACCCGTGCCCCAGCAGGCGCAGCACCACTGCCACCGCAAAGACGACCATGCCGGCAAGGAGCGTGATCATCCCCAGTGTCCCGAAATAGAGCATCGGCTTGCGCATGAAGGTGAGCTGGAACGCCACTGCCACCAGATCGAACAGCCCGATGAGGATCCGGCGGTGACTGCTGTACTTCGGCTGACCCGCATACCTTGGTCGCAACCTGACATCGACTTCAGCAACTCTGAACCCCTTGGCAGCAGCCAGCGGCACAATGTAGCGGTGCCAGTCCCGGCGCAGATAGAGTCCCTTCAGAACTTCAGTGCGGCAGGACTTCATGGCGTTGATATCATGCACCTTCAGCCCGAACAGTCTCCGCGCCAGCCAGTTGTAGATGCCAGAGACCAGCCGCTTCTCATAATGCCCCACCTTGCGGCCCGTTACGACATCATACCCCTCGTTCAGTTTTGCCACCTGTCGTCTGATATCCTCGGGCATGAACTGCAGGTCAGCATCGAGAATAGAGACAAACTCACCCGCTGCCTCTTCCAGCCCGCGTAGAATTGCCGCGGTCTTCCCCTGATTACGCGCAAGGCGGACCACCTTCAGAAACGGATAGCGTGCCTGCAGCGCAACTGCCCGGTCATAGGTGCCGTCAGTGGAGCCATCATCGCAGACGATGACCTCGTAATCCTCATCCAGTTTCTGCGCCAGCTCTGCCAGCAGCGGCTCAATATTGTCGACCTCATTGTAAGCAGGAACTATTACCGACACCCGGGGATTTCGCGCAAATCCCATTGCCCGTGAGAATATACGAATTGGCGAAGTTGTCAAGGGGTCGGCATCCAGCCGGACAACCTTGTCAACAATCTAACTCACAGCATTATCAACACTTATAGCAGGCGACGCCGGC
>JBDRUL010000078.1:0-6009 GCA_039801305.1 Caldifarciminota bacterium
GGCAGTTCCGCCGTCTTGACGATCTCCTTGATCAGCTCTTTGTACTCATTATCTATCTTTTCGCGCTCCAGACTTGTAAGTCTAGCCAGCCGCATCTCTAGTATCGCATCAGCCTGTCGAAGTGAAAAACTGAATTTCGTCACAAGACCTGCCCTCGCTGTTTCGGTGTCAGCTGACCTCTTTATGATTTCGATAACCGAGTCAACGTTCTTGAGGGCCACCTTCAGCCCTTCAAGTATATGAGCACGCTCCTCAGCCCTCGTCAGCTCAAATCTCGTCCGGCGAGTCAGCGTTTCTTCTCGAAACTTAAGGAACTCCTCGAGCAACGCCTTGAGCCCAAGGATCTTGGGCTCATTGTTGACTAGAACTAGCAGAACGACACCGTAGGTGGTCTGGAGATCAGTGTACTTGTATAGCTGGTTAATAACAACCTCTTTCGGGGCGTCACGTTTCAGCTCTATTACTATCCGCATACCATCACGGTCAGACTCATCACGCAGGTCTGCAACCCCACTGAGCTTCTTCTCGCGCACAAGCTGGGCAATGCGCGCAACAAGTGATGTCTTGCTGACTTGATAAGGAATCTCCTTAATTACCAGCCTATCACGCCCTGCCTTCACTTCTTCAAAACAAACTTCTCCCCTCACCGTCAGCGTACCCCGGCCGGTCTCGTAAGCTTCCCTAATTCCTTCTAGCCCTACAATGGTCGCACCGGTCGGGAAATCCGGGCCCCTGATATGTCGCATTAGTTCTGCAGTGTCGATCATAGGATTGTCAATAAGAGCAACCAAGCCTTCGATGAGTTCGCCAAGATTATGGGGTGGAATGTTTGTGGCCATTCCTACAGCAATGCCAGTTGCTCCGTTCGCCAGCAAATTAGGAAACGCTGCCGGCAGTACTTTGGGTTCTTTCAGACGCTCATCGAAGTTAGCTTGGAAGTCAACGGTATCCTTCTCCAAATCTCCCAGCAACTCAACCGCAAGCGGGGTGAGACGCGCTTCGGTGTATCTGTAGGCAGCAGCCGCATCACCGTCTATTGAACCGAAGTTGCCCTGCCCACTGACTAAGGGATACCGCAGCGTGAAATCCTGCGCCATACGGACCATTGCATCGTAGACCGCCGCGTCTCCATGCGGATGATACTTGCCCAAGACCTCACCGACCACAGCAGCTGACTTGCGGAAAGACCGGTGTGGTAGTAGTCCCATCTCGCCCATCGTGAATAGTATCCGACGCTGCACCGGCTTTAGCCCGTCACGGACATCAGGTAGAGCGCGAGCGACTATCACCGACATAGCATAGTCAAGGAACGAACGACGGACTTCGTCTTCGATGTACACCGGAACGACCGATTTATTATCTTTCGACATCGCGCGCAGAATATACCCGCTGCAACCAGTAAGTCAACGTAGGTCGGGCCATTTCCCTTGACTCACTGTTAGGAATAGCTATGATTCGCTGATTCGGCCATTCGTATTATAAGGAGGAAGTAAATGTCGTATTCTTCACGGAAATTGGTCGGTTGCATGCTCATTTTCTCGTCAGTGGTTATTGCTCAAACCGTTCCCATTGACGCTTTGCTCCGGGGTGGCCGTATACACTATCAAGGGGGACGCTACGAACGTGCACGTGAACAGTTTCTGAAAGCCCTCGAGCAATACGGTACGACTGTCGAGCCGGGAGTTTTGGCCGAAATCCACCTGTGGCTCGGTCTCTGTGACGCGCAGACGCATGCTTTTGATCGGGCTGCCATCCATTTCCTTATAGCAATAGACCTCGACACTTCTCTACCTGCCAGAATACGTCGCGACGAAAATCAGCTCTACCACGCAGGCACTTCGTTACTCCGCTCCGCCCAGCGCGGATACGAAGCGGGCAATTATGACTCGGCTATAATCTTCGCCAATGCAACGCTGAGAATAGATCCATCGAAGCCGCAAATCTACTCGCTCATCGCAAACGCCTATAGTGCGCAACAACGTTACGACGAGATGTTGTCTACCGCTCAAAAGATGCTGCTGTTGGACACAACAAGTGCAGAAGCATACAGCCTGATTGGCATGTACTTCTCGCAGAAACCAGATAGTATGTGGTTAGGATCTACCATTCGCAGCACCCGTTGGGACAGCGCCTTGTTCTACTACCGCCGGGCAATCTCCCTGTACGAGACGCAACTCGTCACAGCTCGCAAATCGCTAGAACAGGCACTGCGAACGACAGACCGTGCTCGCCTTGCTGCCATCGAAGAAACCCTTTACCGTTACGCTCGCCATCAGAATCAAAGTCGACTCCGCCGCTACATCGAATCAAGCTTAGGTCAAACCCAACAGCAGCTTACTCAGCTGGCTGCGGTCGCTTCGCGACTCTACTACGCGCGCAACCGACTGAACGTCACTTACAGTCGTGCCGGAACTGCCATGTTGAAGGCATCTTACGAGGTTGGTGGAGGCGCTGCTGATAACTTCCGAGTCCGTGCCGAAACTTTGTTCAGCCGCGCGATTGAATATGACCGAGGGGACTACAACTCACTTTTGAACCTAGGAATAACGCTGTACAGCACGCGTCAAGACAGCGCAGCCGCTGCTGTCTTCGAACAAGTAGTGAAAAGATTTGTTGTACCTCTCACGATAATCCCCACCCCGTGGCGCGATAGCATACTTACGCTGATAAGTTCAGAAGTAGCTAGCTCAGGTTTCACACAGCTCACCGAACAGTATGTCCTTGTCACCGACAGTATCCTCGAAGCAGCCGGCTATGACGCTCTAGGCTACGCGTGGCTGCATTTCCCAGAACTCCGCAACCGCACTGGCGCTGGTTTTACCGGTGCCACGGCCGCGGACACCGCGTCGATTCTGCTCTCTACTGAATCCCCCGCTCAGATTGAAAACGCGTATCTCTTGCTTGGCGTAAGCCAGACGGGCTTCGGCTTAGCGCTGCAGGAAGCTCGCAGGCCCGAGGCGGCTCACGAGTACTTCGGCCGTGCAATCGATAACCTCTTGGTAGTAACCAAGTTCAATCCCCGCAATGCCGAGGCCTACCAAAATCTTGTACATTGCTATCGGGAAATCGGACAACAGTCCAGAGCCGAAGACGCCTATCGTCTTTACAAGAAATACAGTGGAAACTGAAGGGATCATGACCATGACAAAGGTGCTCAACTTGGTAATTGTGCTTCTAGCAGTAGCGCTGGTGCTAGTGATTTGGTACCCACAGTACAAAGAAAACCAGCCTGTCCGGCTGCGCATCCTCTGTGACAGTTCTGTATTGTCAACACCTGTATTGGTTGCGATCGAAGAATCCCTCTTCATCGAGAACCGATTTCTCCCCCAAGTTGTCTTCTACAGCGATCCCGACTCTGCGCTCGCTAGACTATTTGCCGGAGAGTTTGAGATCGGCGTTTTTCCTTGGAGCTCAATATTCAAGCGCATTGCCAATAACGCCGAGACTCTCAAGGTAATCATGGCCGAAGCAGCTCGACCAACGATGCCCATCGACGCACTCGTGCGGCGTTCTTCAAACAAACCACTGATCCCCACAACCACCATACCAACAGGGCGGGTACTTGACTCGCTACTGCGTCTGCGACGCATTCCAACTCTGAGCGCATTTCGTGGCCAGGCAATGGGCTATCCTCCACAGCTGCGTGACTATGTCACTCTCTTGTTGGCTGGCGCAGGAATGTCAGAAACCGCCTTCCGTCTTGTCGAAGCTCCGATGACAGCTCTGCCGGAGATGGTGGACAACGGAACAGTCACGGTCGCCTGGCTTTTGGAGCGGCACGTTAGCAGGATGCTTGACTACGACGTCTCTCTGAACTACGACAGTTTGAGCGGGGCTCTAACACGCTACATAGCAAGCCCCTTTCCGCTAGCTGCGGTTGGCATCAATCCCCGTTTTTTCAACGCTCTTTCTCGAACCCAGCGACACCGGCTGAGTGCGGCCCTCGGTGCCGCCGGAGCATTGATTGAAACAAGACAGACGCGTGTCAAGCAGATCGTGGCAAGCCACTTCCCTTCCCGATTCGATATCCGAGAAGCCGAAAACGCCCGTCGGATTCTCATGGAACAGAGTACTGCTCTTGAGAGTGCCTACAAGGCATATGCATCCAAGGTCGATACGAAGCTACCAGCAGTCCGAAGTCTCGCCGAACAATGCTCGAGTGCCTTCGTGCTGATGCAGAATCTTCACACGGCATTCGAAACAACCGAATCACCGAACAGCAAACTGCGGCTTTCCTTTGCGTTGGTAGAAGCAGGACAGAGCCTTGGAGAACTAATAGGACGATTTGGCAGGCTTGCCGACACTACCGCTCCCGATACAGCACTTGCGAGTAGCGGCCGCGCTCTCGCTACGACAGCTGACAGATGGATCGGATCAAACGTACGTCTTCCGGCAGTCCTCAGGCTCCGGGAGATTGACACCGCGGATGTGAAAGCATTGGCAACGCGCTTGCTTGCCCGTGGCATCATAGGCGACACGGTCAGAATATCCCCAATACTAGTGGGACAGTCTCAAATAGCGCGCTAAGCTGGATGTCAGCCGCAGCGATGATGTCACCTCCAACCAAGTCCGGCTCAATAGTTGTCTAGGGGCATGCACACCTCAACACGATTGCCGGCCGTGCTGGATGGGGGGGTGGCGGTCCCTTGTAACCCGAAACCCGCCAACGCGGGGTCAAAGAACGCTTCGAGCCTGCGGGAGGTCGAGCACCAGACGGGACAACCGGAGGCGCAGAAAGCCGGGTCCTGCGATGGTCGCTACCGCGAACCCCGCCAGGACCGGAAGGTAGCAACGGTAAGTGGGTTAGTGGTCAGTCTCAGGGCAACCTGGCTGGAGCCGCTGACCCCGTCCGCTCCGCCTCGCCAGGCAACAGCGCCCGCACGGCCGGTTCCCTAGAACAAACAGACATGTCCAACCACCACCAGCCGTTGACCCTGAAGTACCGTCCGCAAACTTTTGCCGAGCTGCTTATACAGGACCACGTAAGAAACACTTTGACTCAGGCTATCGAACGTGATCGTTTGGCGAACGCCTATCTTTTCGCAGGGCCGCGCGGAGTCGGAAAGACCACCACCGCGCGAATTTTGGCAAAGTGCCTCAACTGCCTCTCTCACGAACGTCCAACTGTCACACCGTGCAATAGCTGCTCAGCATGCATAGAAATCAGCGAATCGCGCAGCGTCGACGTAATGGAGATAGATGGCGCCTCAGAACGACGAATAGATGACGTCCGAGAATTGCGGGACGGTATCCGCTATTCCCCCGGTGCCCTGCGCTACAAGATCTATATCATTGACGAAGTTCACATGCTGACAAGGGAAGCATTCAACGCGATCCTGAAGACACTTGAAGAACCACCGAGGCACGCTAAGTTCATCTTTGCGACAACCGAGGTACACAGACTTCCGCTGACAATCATCTCTCGCTGCCAACGCTTTGACTTTCGCAAAGCCACTAACGCTGAGATATGTACGCGACTCAAATGGATAGCAGAAAAAGAAAACATCAAGATTTCGGGTGAGGCGATAGCAGCGATCGCCACCAGAGCAGATGGCGCTGTACGGGATGCTGAGTCGATGCTGGAACAACTCGCAATGTACAGCCCGTCATGCATTGAACTATCCGACGCAGAGGAACTGTTTGGTCTAGTGCCAACGCGACTCTCCACAGAGTACGCCGAACTTGTCCTGGCTGGCGACACAACCGGCATTGTGAAGCTCGTTGATCGTGTTATCGAGGAAGGTCACGACCCGGTCGAATTCTTCAACGCTTTGGTGAACCACTTTCGACAGTTGTTGCGGATGTTGTACACGGATGACTTGCCGGACGTTGTTGAAGAAGATAAGAAACGGATGAGAAAGCAAGCGCAGCACTTCGGCTATGAATCATTACTGACGACACTTGGCCACCTGAGTAGCAACGAACCGTCGATTAGGACGACTGCTTTCCCTCAAGCCTTTCTCGAGTTACTATCACTTGAACTGATCGAAAAAACAAAGTGCAGGAAAT
>JBDRUL010000079.1:0-5990 GCA_039801305.1 Caldifarciminota bacterium
TCTGCGACGACTGTCTCCCCGGAGAACCTGAAGAGTGTCAACGGCTATCTGGAGCTGGAGGGCCTTGTCCGCCGGGTGGTACCGTACGCGGAGCTTGTCGCCGGTGAGATGCAGGTCAACATCCCCCGTACCCGGCAACTGCTTTTTGAAGTCTTCCGCACCAGCTCGATGCTCGACCCCAGGGTAGTAAAGGATGAGAACACCTCCGGGCTGATGACCAACTATGCCCACAGCCATCTGATGCTGGCGGTTGCCTACCAGAGGCAGGGGATGCTTGACGACGCAATAGCAGTCCTGAAGCCGGCGCTCAAGTACGACTTGGACTCCAGCCAGAAGGCGCTGCTATTCCTGAATCTCTCCCGCTTTGCTCTGCTGAACCGTAATCTCGAAGAAGCCGCGATCGCTGCCGAATCAGCCCGTATCTACGGCGGCAACGATCCGCGGCTGATAAGAGACGTCTCATTGCAGTCGGGCTATACCCGGCAGGCAGCCGGGGATGCCGCCGGCGCGGAGTCGTCCTATCTGCGGGGTATGGCTGCCGACCCTGACAACGGGCTCTGGGTCGAGTTGCTTTATCGGCTGTATGTTGACCAGATGCGGGATACGGGAAAGGCGCGGCAGCTGCTCGTGATGTGGCTGCAGCGCCACCCGACTGACGCCGGCGCCCGCCAGCTCCTTGATGCCCTGTCCGGTTCTGGCCCTACCGGTCCGGGTTCCTAATGCATGAGCTGGCGGTAACCCGGGCGATGCTGGATCAGGTACTGGACGAGGCTCAACGCCGTTCGGCAAGGAGGGTTCTCCACATCAGTCTTGTTGTCGGCGAGGCGGCCTCGGTGGTACCCGACTGCGTGAGATTCTACTTCGATATTCTGAGCGAGGGGACAATTGCTCAGGGCGCCGAAATCTCCTTCCAGCGGACTCCGATACGTATCCGCTGTCCCAAGTGCGGACGGGAGGCCGCCGGGATCGAAGACCTCTGTGGCTGCAATGCCGGTGGCGAGGTAATTTCGGGCACCGAGATGGTGATCGAAAGTATAGACATCGAGTGAAATCGATTTGGTGCAGCAGGTTGTCGGAGATAGTCTGGTGTCTCTCTGCCGTACTCCTTTCAGTCAGTTGTAATAGGACGTCTCTTGCGATTGCCGCACGGACAGCTCGCTGGCGCCGGGTGTATGATGATGCGCCGATACGTTTGCGCCTGCGTCCTGTCAGATCGCGGTATTTCGTCGGGGAGACCCTGCGTGTCAGTATCTATGCGGTGAATACCAGCGACCGGGAGGTGCTCATCAGACGGAACTGGCGTGAGCAGATTGTCTGCTATCACATTCACCCCTACACAGGCGAGCAGATTGAGTGGCCGGCGTACATTAACACTGCGACCTGGCTGGATTCCAGTGATGTCGTGAGACTGCAGCCGGGAGACAGTTTCGGCATGGTCCGGAACATCAAGGAGCTGATTCCGGAAGACGCGGCAACCTTTGATTTCCGGGTGAAGCTGGTCGGTGTCAAGGACTATGGTCGGAGATTCAACACCTGGGAGGGTGAGGTCTGGTCAAATCCCATTCGCTTAACGGTGACAAGAAGACCAAGATGACCGGCAGATTTTGTACTGCGATCAACTGTATGGATGGGCGGGTGCAGTTGCCGGTCAATCTCTGGTTGCGTGATCGGTATGGTATAGACTATGTTGATACCATCACCGAGCCTGGGCCGAACCGCATACTCGCAGAAGGAACTGATCCCACGCTTGTGGATTCAATAAGGCGGAGACTGTTGGTATCGGTACGTTGCCACGGTTCCAAGGTGGTAGCTGTGGTCGGACACGATGACTGTGCTGGCAGCCCGGTAGCCTCTGACGTCCAGAGGCAGCTTGTCCGTCAGGCGGTCGCGGTAGTCCGTTCTTGGGAGCTGGGGGTTGATGTCATAGGTGTATGGGTGGACACTAACTGGCAGGTTCACGAAGAATATTGAATTCCGGTAACGTCCCAGGCTTTCCTTGACTAACAGGGTGGTGTTACTACAATCACAATGATAAAAGGGCGTACAGCGGCGATAGACCAAAGCGTGTAAGGCTCGGAGGCTAGGATCCAGAAAAACCATATCGTACAGGTGGTCGCGGTACTCCTTATTGTCGGGACCGCGGCCACGGCAATGTTCGAGGACACCGAAACCGGTGTGCGTGCTGAGGGGATGGCTGGCGCATTTGCAGCTGTGGCTGATGACCTGAGTGCGGTTGATTTCAACCCGGCCGGGCTGCATCACCTGAGAACAAGAAGCTTCGTCGGAGTTTTCAAGTTGCTTTACGGTGGCGCCGGCACAGGTCTGCATACTGGCAGCGCGTGCATCGGTCTGCCGCTGGGACGTCTCGGGGCTGTGGCTGTTAGAATGCAGGAGACTGGTTTCGAGCTTCAGTCTCAACGATCGTTCAAGCTGGCGCATGGGCTGGTGCTTGCAGACGGTTTGGCGCTGGGGACAGGGGTGTCAGTCTACAATCTTCATCAGCGAGACTACGGGAATGGCTACGCTGTTGGTTTCGACGTTGGTATGTGGGGGAGGGTCTATCGGTATTGGACAGTTGGATGCTATATCCATAATCTGAACATGCCCAGCATTGGTAGTTCTGACCTGCCGAGACTTCTGTCATTCGGGCTGGGGTATTCTCCCAAACCAGGGATCCAATCGGCTGTTGACATATCAAAGGAGCCGGGAAAACCGACACGTTTGAGCGTTGGCCAAGAGTTTCGAATTGTTCAAGACCACCTGACAGTCAGGGCAGGAGTTCAGACCGAGCCAGTGCGAATGTGCTTCGGTCTGCGCGCCGGTACCGAAAGACTGCATCTGGACTATGCTCTGGTTTCTCATCCGGTTCTTCCGTTTACACACGGGTTCGGGGTTGCTTTCGATTTCTAACCCGCATGCTAGTCTGGGCTTTCCTGCTTATAGGGATATATGGGCCTGATAATCAACTTGACATAAATGCCAACCCTACGCGGAAGCAGGTGCTGGCGTTGCCAGTAGACTCAACTGTGGCGGAACGCATATACGAGTATGTAGAAAAGTACGGGCGCCTGAATAGTATCTACGAACTACTGCAGATCGAAGGCGTTACACCGGAAGTTCTCACAAGACTTAAGCCCTTGATCAGAATCAGCCCGCGCAGGTGGGAGGCGCTTCGCGAAACGAACATTACGAGGGCACCGCCTCCGTCAGCAGCAGAAGAAGGACCCAGCCGCGCTGTTGTGGAAGACTGGGGAGACCTACTCCTTGCACCACTGAATATCAACCGTGCAAACGTAGACGACTTGTTAGCACTGGAGAATGTTTCGTTGGTGGACGCGGTGGCAGTAGTGAGGTACATGCGTCAGGGAGGGAAGCTAGAGAGTAGGCGGGATTTGGCTAACAGGGTAGACGGGCTCTCTGTATACGGTTATCGGGGAATGAGGAACTACGTTACTTATTCTGACCGAGAGACCGGTGGGTTTGGCGGTAACTACCGGGTAAACTATGATGCCACGCCGGATTGGTTTGTTCAGATGGACTTGGCTGATTTTGACGCAACTCTAAAGGCGCTAATCGACGATTCCTCAGCGTTTAGAAACGCCGGCTTTACTGAGAGTGAGCTTGAGTTTGTTCGCTCGCGCTTGGCAACTGAGCGTGAGTTCATTTTGCAGATGAAGAACCAAGCGACGGTCAGGCATCGGTTGCGACTGCGGGCCGGGGACAAGGTCAGGGCAGGACTCTGGGCCAAGCAAGAGCTATATTCGCCTGGTGTTATCAACGAGTTCAAGGGATTTGGATCGATTCAGAATATTGGGCCAGTCCGCAGGTTGATAGCCGGTGACTACCGATTGACCCTCGGACAGGGTCTGGTGATGGACAATAACTCTGAACTAGTGCGGCGAACTCAAGGACGTGCGCAAGGTTTGTTTAACGACCTCTCGGAGAATCCCGGATTCGGTTTACGCGGGATAGCGGGTGACCTGTCGTTATGGAGAATCGGATTACTTGGTTTTTACTCGTCAGCCGCACGAGACGCCATTCTTAATCCCGATTCGAGCGTTAACTTTTACGTGACAACTACTCCACGTTATCCCACGTTCAAGAATGTGCTGCACGAGCAAGACGTCGGCGGTAACTTCAGACTTGACTTTTCCGAGGCTTTCTCAATTCCTATTGGAACGCGAGTTGGGTTTAGCGGTTTCTACACGACTCTAAGTCGTCCTTTGCGACCGAGCGCTAGGTACTTGGATTTCCCGGGAGACGGTATGGAGTTTGACGATCCTAACTACGCCAAATTGGATACCGGAAGAACGCGACTATTCTATGGCACCGATTTCAGAACAGTTGTCGAGAACCTGTCTGTTGAAGGCGAATTTGGGAAACAGAGCGGAGGTGGTAAGGCGTACATCCTAAAAGGTAGGACACAATACAACTACCTTTACCTTACTTGTCTATATCGTCATTATGACGTCAATTACTGTAATCCCTATAACCGAGGCTATTGCGAGCAGTTGCGGTTTGAGGATACTCCGTTTGAAAAGCCATACCGTCTTCTTGATCCCGCCTTCGCCGGATTGCAGGAGTTTCCTATGCCCAAGGCAGAAGAGGGGTTCCTTGTTGATACCCGCTATCAGATAGGGCGACAGATAACGTTCACTCGCGTTTACCTTGATGTATGGCGCAATATTGCTTGGGCTGCTGATAATGTTCGTTTTCAGGGAGAGGTTGAGTATCGGCCGGTCTTTCCTCTTCGTCTGCGTTTCAAGCAGAAGCTGCAGTCTAAGCAGAATCCCCGAGTTACGGGAGCCAATCAGTCCTTGACACTGGAGTCAACCTTGAGAGCAATGCTCTCACTGGGCAACTGGGATTATCTGACTAGCGAACTTCGTTCTGGTAAGGTGCTGCTGACCCCTACTTTGAAGTACGGTGACGAGATCAATATGTCCGGGGATCTTGCTTCAGTGCAGTGGGAGCACAACTTCTCCGAGGATTTGAACATGGAGATCGGGGCGTCGGTGTGGACAACAAGAGGGATGTCTCAGTGGGTTTTTGAGGACATCGGCATCGATTTCCTTGATGGGCAAGGTTTCAAGTGGTACTTGGCTGTCAGCGACAGAGTTTCGGACAATCTACTTGTTTACTTGAAGTGCCGACACAAGGTCAGTGATTTTGCCCGCACGGGTCTTGGCGCGAGCGAAGGGATTCACTATGGTCAGAGTGATGAGCCTGTTCGTGATTTCATAGTTCGTGACCACAGGTTCGAGGTGGCATTGCAGATTGATCTTATTTGGTAACGACAGGAGCAGGGTATATGATGGCTCACAATAGACCTAATGGGCAGATCATGATTCTTGGTTTGTTACTGTTCCTTATGCTTAATGGCGTCACTTATGCGGAAGTGCCGTTGCGCTCGTACGTTGGCTTAGAGGCTACAGCTGGCCCCAAGGTTTTGGTTGGAGCCAGTGCGGCAGGGTTTAGCGCCGGACCTCTTGCCGTTTTCGGCAATCCTGCGGTGCTGGCTTTTGCCCGTCGACCGACGGTTCTGCTGGGTTATCAGGTAACATTGGAGTCAGAAGAACGCACACGAGTGGTCTTCGATCGTTTTGAGAACTCGTTGGGTGAGGCGGCGTTTGCCGACAATGCGGCTGCTCACGGCGCCTTTGGGCCGGTAGCCGCGGTGTTTCAATTCAATTCGTTGGGTGTTGGCGTTGGAATCGGACAGAGTCGTGATTTCTCATATACCTACGTCAGGGAGCAGCGTGACGATTTCTACGTAAAGATAGGCGAAGAACGCATTGAGCAAGAAGGGGCTATCTATGCGGCCAACGTTGGGGTTGGGGCGGTGTTGGGGAGGAGAGCTGCACTGGGGGTACGGGTGGGCTACCAGCTTGGGAACAGATGTCTCCGGCTCCGCAAGTTTCTGGGTGCGGACACTACGCTTCATTGCGAGTCTGGTAGCCCCAAAGGATTTACAGGCGGTATGGGTACTG
>JBDRUL010000080.1:0-1046 GCA_039801305.1 Caldifarciminota bacterium
TGACAGTAATCACCCCGATTGCCTATCCACTGGCAGTGTTACCGTTGTTTCTGCAGAAAGCAGCCCTGATTGTGCCGACGACATACGGCATCGTCGCCGCCCGCCATTTCCTGCTTGGTGAGACAATTCCCTTCTCGCCGGGAACTGCATTTCTGAGACTTCTGGTATTGTCGGTTACCTGGGTGGCGTTCGGTTTGATGGTGTTTAATCTTATTGACCGCTACACTCGGCGCAGCGGGACATTGGGGCACTATTGAGCTGGGAGTGTTGATTTGAAAACGGCAGTACAACCGGCGCCAATTGGAATAACAATGGGGGACCCGGCAGGAATCGGGCCAGAGATTATTGTGAAAGCACTGGCAGAATTCAAGAAAGACCGTGGGTACCGGGTAATCGGTAGTCGCCAGATAATGACAGCTACTGCCCGCGGGCTGGGCTTGGAATTGGATCCCGCGATAGTCGATGACTCGGTGCGCGGATTGGGAAGATATCAGATGGGAAAGGTGCAAAGAGAGTGCGGGCAGGCGGCACTTCAGGCGCTCGAGATAGGTGTTACGTTACTGCTGGAAGGGAAGATCTCAGCCTTGGTGACCGCACCTGTATCCAAGGAATCCCTGCGCCTGGCAGGATTCAGCTACCCTGGTCAGACCGAGTTCTTGGCGCAGCGGCTTGGCGCAAGGCGATACGCAATGCTGGCTTGGACAAGCAGGTTCAAAGTCGTGTTTGTGACGCTTCACAAGCCCATCAGGGTTGTGAGTAGATACATTACAGCCAGGGCAGTATTGGAGAAGGCGACTCTGCTGAACGATTTTCTTCTGAAGGAAAGGCCACGAACCTGCCAGCCGCGGATAGCAGTGCTGGCACTGAATCCTCATGGTGAGGAATTCAGCCTTGGGGAGGAGAGCAGAATAGCCGCCGGGGTGAGTTTAGCCAGGAGAGCAGGGCTTGATGTAACTGGTCCGCTCCCTGCCGATGCTGCTGTGGCTCTGTCCGGCAGCGGGGGCCGGAGGAGTTTCGATGGGTTTCTGGCGATGTACCACGACCAA
>JBDRUL010000080.1:1056-5945 GCA_039801305.1 Caldifarciminota bacterium
GGATGATTCCGGCAAAGCTTCTTGCCAGAGGTCGGGGCGTAAATGTTACGCTCGGACTTGGCTACGTGCGCACCTCGCCACTGCATGGGACAGCTTTCGATATCGCAGGTGCAGGTGTTGCCAGTCCGCTTTCGATGATGTCAGCTATTCAGCTTGCCGGACGTCTGGTACGATACGCTTGACGTCCGACCGGCCTACCTTATGCTTTGACCTAGGTCTGCTGATATACTGGGCTGATGCGGCCATAGCTCAGAGGTAGAGCCCCGGCTTCCCAAGCCGGTTACACGGGTTCGAGTCCCGTTGGCCGCTCTTGTCGAATGGTGTGTTCTTGGCCTGATTACCGGTTCGCCATTCGCTTCCGGGAGGCGTGATGCGGTTTCTGTTTGGTCTTACAGTATCTGTGGCAGCGCTTATGGCAGACAGTGTCGATTTCAGCCGCTATACGGTGATTCTTACCAAGGTAAACACAGCAGCGAGGGATGGCACGGAGGTTATAGCTTCGGCACGTCTTGTTCTGGCGGTGCTTGATACAGTTGCATATGACCGCAACTGGAGTACCGGTGCTTTTCTGTTAGCCCACCCTTCGGTAAGAAGCCGGCTGGAGCGTCTGTCTTTAGTTGGTCGAGCATTGGAGCCGCGGTACCTTTCAGACGGTACGGTTACGGTAGGTTACGAGTATGACCTTTGTGGTGCCGTTCTGCGACTGCTGATGCCCCAGACTGGACAGGGTGTTCTAGTTGGTCGGTGCGCCTGCCCACTTTGCGGACAGGAATGGCCTTCTCATCTGGCACCTCCTGCCGGTATTAAGCTTGAGCCGTATGAGCAGCAACCAGGGAGCGTTTACTCTGGCATACTTGTTGACTGCAGGGGTATTGAACTGAGACCAGCACTCTTTCCCCGCGTTGTAACCGAACAGGGTAATGAGGTAATCGGCCCCGGGTTCTCTACTCCGGAGAAGATTGCCGCCGGAGGTCTGTTTTGCCGGTTCACTGATCTGAGCAGCGCGTTAGCATCAGACCGGGTGGGACCAAATCCGCTGATAGTAAGAGCAATTGGCGTCACCGGTTCTAATCAGTGCGACCCGGTGATAAGCAGACAGGACGCCAGCCGTGTGCACGCTTCAAAGCGCAATCTGGAGCTGCTCGAGGATTGCAGGGTCGGATTGCTCACTGACTAGGTGGGGATATGCGCTGGCGTAGTTTTCTGTTCTCTAGTTCAACAATCGGACTCCTCGCCGCCGGTCTCTTCATCGCGGCGTGCGGTCCCAAGGACCCTCTTGCAGAAGTCAAGAAGGAGTACCCGGATGGTTGGGAGTATCTGATCTGGGAAACCCCTTCTCCCCCTCGCGAAACCTATCTTCTGATTCGATGGAAACCAGATAATCTTGGCGGTACGCAGCGGGCAGTACTGCTGGTCAAGCAGCAGGGTGGTTGGGAACAGATTGCTGAAAGCGAGCTGGGGTTTCTGACTCTACAGGAGCTCAGTAACGTCATGGCCAGACCTCTTGACGAATCTGCAGTGAGAGCATTCAGATTGAAATAGCATGCTTCTGCTGATTGCTCAGACGGACAGGGATGAATCGATGACAATACTTGGGGGTAAGAGACCATGCCTTGGTTCGCTTTTATTCATCCGATACTTGCCGTAGCAACTCTGCTATACGGGCTGGGTGTTGGTCAGGTCAGCCTTTCAAAACTTGGCGACTGGGATTTTCCCCTGAGACGCTTGCGCCGCCGGTCATTCTTCTTCTTCGTTTTCTGCGTCGGCAATTTACTTCTCGGTCTGTTTGTCAATCTTCAACTCCGTTCACAGGGCCGGGGGGTGGCACTGACAGCCCATCTGCCGATTGCCATAGGGGCTTGTGTTGCCTCAGGCCTGGCGGTTCTTGCCACGTTCAGTCCTGGAAAGCCGGGCGAGATTCCTCCGTTACTGAGGTGGCATCCGATACTGTTGGTTGTGACCCTTGGTCTTATGTTGACCAACGGTTTTCTTGTTATCCTGAAGCTAGTGAAGTTCTGAAGCGGGCGTGACCGAAGCGCGAAGAGCTGTGGCGATTGCCCGGATATTAGACCGCGAGTGGGCAAGTTCGGCAGCGCCGATCAAGCTTCTCCCCCGCCGAGATCCCTTTACCGTCTTGGTTGGTGCAGTCCTGTCAACACGCACGCAGGATGCAGTTACAGCCGCAGCAGTAAGACGCCTCATGGCGTCAGCTCCCAGCTCTGCCCGGCTGAGCAGAATGGGGCTGACACGGTTGCGGCGGTTGATATACCCGGTTGGCTTCTATCGAACCAAGGCCCGTCAGCTGCACCTACTTGCACGTCAGGTGGCGCATCTGCGCTACGTTCCCAATACGCTTGAAGGTCTGTTGGAATTACCCGGGGTGGGTCGGAAGGTGGCAAACGTCGTGCTGGCAGAGGCATTTGGTAAACCCGCTGTCGCGGTGGATACTCATGTCCATCGTATCTCGAACCGGCTCGGCTTGGTTCAAACGACGAGATCGGAGCAGACCGAAGCTGTTTTGATAAGACTCATACCTAAACGTCTGCGGGGACGATGGAACCGGTTGATTGTTTCACTTGGACAGACCTACTGCCGGCCTGTACGACCGCGTTGCCGGGAATGTCCTGTGGGAAGCCTATGTCTCAAGGTTGGGGTTGACCTTCGGGAATATCAGTCCTGCCAGAGTTCGGCAAGAACCACACGGTAGGCGGGTTGGTAGCACCGGCGGTACGCAGCTGAGTGGTGTATCTGAGGATAACCCTCTGTGGCTGCCTTGGCTGCGATCTGATTGATTGTGGGAGCAAGGTGTGGAGCTCTCTCCCGGCTCCACTGCTCAGCTGACGCCATTCTGTCTGCCATTAGTATCGGGTTCCCCGTCACTCTGAGAGCAGATTCTGCTACTACAGAGGCGAGCTTTTCGAGCTGTCCGGGATCGTTCATTATTGGCAGTAGATTAACCCGAACGAGGAGTCCACGCGTATCCAGCGGTTCCCAGAGCGATGGTGGTGATGGCTTCGAACCGGCGGTATTCAGGTTCCTGTTTGCTGCAATGAGGCTATCAATCTCTTGGAAAAGCCGGGCGCGGACATCTGATTTGTGTTCGGTCAAGTGGCCTGGTCCATAGACACCTTGATGAAGCAGTTTGTAGATGTCTGATGCCTGGACCGCCGGATATCTCAGATAGTGCCAGTCTAGAATTTCTGGGAGAGAAAGACAGAGAAGTTGCACATGACAGCTTCGCTTGGGAGTTATGAAAGTCAAGGGTTCTTGACGTTGCGGGTATACGCTGTACGCTTTAGGCGTTCTGTATTGTCGTAGGGCCCGTAGTGTAGCCTGGTTTAACACGTCGCCCTGTCACGGCGAAGATCGCCAGTTCAAATCTGGTCGGGCCCGCTGGGTGACCTTCTTGAGACCACGGTGACCCTGTGCTGCTCTTAAGGACTTGTTGCCACCGTTTGGTGGATGTCAACCTGCGGGCACAAGCCGCGCTTCTGCTGCTACTTGTTATCTCCTCCGCATGCGCAGCAGGTGATGCCTTCAGCCTCGGACTAAAGGTCGAGGAGTTTACAGCCGCTCTCATCGACAACCGCCCGCGAGACATATACCAACTGTTCGTCCCGGCATTCAGGGACGAGGTTTCGTTTTCCCGATTTGAATCCTCATATGTGCGCTGGCTTGCCGGCCGGCGTCCTGCCAAGGCTAGGCCAAAAGTAATCGGTATCAGCGGACTGGGTGGCCATGTATCGACGTACATAGTGTTTTCCGGAGAAGAGGAGCACACCTACGTCTATCAGGCTTGGCTCAATGACAACGGGATCTGGCGATTGGTTTGGCTATCTGGGATTCTTGAATCCCGAGTGCAATACGGCAGCCAAGATTTGTCGCATAGCGGTGTCATCGTAGCGGCCGCGCTTGAGCATCTATTCTCGGCTGCCGCTCCGAGTTTCCTGTGGCGGGAACTGAGTCTGCCGGAGACAGTTCTGATAGTATACGACTCCGTACGCCTGACAGTAAATGCTGCAGCCGGCAGGCCTGTGGTTTGGGTTACTCCGCTTGAGCTATCTCGACGTGAAGCTCCGGCAACCAATCTCGTATGTGCTGTTCCCATGGTGCGAGTGTTCGGGGACGTTGCGTTGGTGGCGGTAGACTTTCTGGAGAAAGGACACGCTCGGACGTTTACCCGCCGCCGCAGCGTGCAGGTCTATCTGGAGCGTAGTGACTCTGGCTGGCGGTTCCGTTCGATGGGCAAGGTCTTCTGATGAGGTGTTCTGTTTTGCTGACATCAGCCATCCTAGTCCTTGCTGGTTGCACAGATCACGACGTTTTTCCCCCCAGTGTTCGGATCGTTTGGCCTGAAAACGGCGATACCTGCAGAGCAACCACCACAGTAAAGGTGGTTGCGGTTGATGACGCTGGGGTAGCAGCAGTAGAACTGGTCGTTGATGGGATCCGTTTGGCCACTGATTCTCTGGGTCGAGATGACACCTTCGACTTTCATTGGGATACCCGCAGGCATCTACCCGGTTCCGTTCATTCACTGGCGGCATCAGCTTCTGATCGCTCCGGGAACATTGCTACATCGTCGGTAGTCCATGTGGTTATCGACCCGGCAGCCGGAACCCGCCACCGGGGCAGGATAGGTGAAGATGAGACTTGGCGCGCTCAAGACAGCCCGCACATTGTTGAAGGTACTCTCCGCGTGGATGCAAGACTTCGCCTTGAACCTGGGGTGGTTGTACTTCTGCTTGCTGATGCTTCAATCGTGGTGGGTTCAGGTGGGTCCGCTGCTTTTCAGGCGGTTGGCGCGGCCGACTCTTTCATCTACTTTTCAAGTGCTAGTACCAATCCAGCGCCGGGAGACTGGTGTGCTATAGAGTTTCGACCACGGG
>JBDRUL010000081.1:0-5887 GCA_039801305.1 Caldifarciminota bacterium
AAAGGCACCGGCGAAATCCAGTCCGGAAGCGAGCACCTGAAGCCGCAGGTGATCTTCCTCATTGACCATCAGGCTGATGGTCTCATCCGGACTCACGTACAGGGCACGCCTGATCTTCGCAGTCGCAAAGTCCGGCGAAACAATATGCCTTTCCACGAAATAATCACCGAGATTCCTGTCGATCTCGTCACTGTCCAGAAAACATCCCTGCTCAAGATAGCCGGTATCCTGAAGAGCCCAGCGTATGGTCTCAACCACCAGTGCCTGCTCGGTGTTGCTGGCTCTGCCGACAAAGGGCACGTCTGCCAGATTGCGGGCAAGCCTTACCCGGGTTGAGATGACAACATCCGACTCCGGTCCTGTTCCGGCCAGCCAGACACCTACCGGTTCACCGCTAGGCTTCATAACCTGCCTGCCGCAGCTGGTCACGCAGAGCGGCTGCCTTTTCGTAATCCTCGCTAGCTATTGCCTTCTTCAGCTCTTCCCGCAGCCTCTGCGCATTCAGTCTCTCCTGTGCGGACTTGCGTCCGGCTGTGGGCGCCTTGCCCACATGCTGAACAGCGCCGTGCAGTCGTCGAAGGATGGGTACCAGCTCTTCGTGAAAAGCCGCGTAGCACTCTGCACACCCAAGCCTTCCCTTCCTCTTAAACTCGGTGAATGTGGTCCCGCAACGCCTGCAGGCAGGCGGCAGGTTGCCAGTCTCGGCGCGGGTCTTCAGTTCTTCCAGCAGCTTTGCCACCGCGGACTTTACGCCCTCAACCTGACTCAGTCCCCTTCGCTGAGCGCACTCGGCACAGACCACGATCTCGGTCATATTGCCATCCTTGTCAAACTGATTCACGACCATCGTCGCCACATTCTTGCCGCACAGATCGCAAAGCCTCTGACTCTTGTTCTCCGCCACTCGCTGCTACCCTGCCTGAATACCCACTCTGCTGTCTGCAGTCAGAACTACATCATCAGTGTCCGGGACAAGAAGACCACCGCGCAGGCGCAGCTGCCGGGTTGCCCGGCCCGCCACCGCGGGATTGTGCGTAACCACCAGAATAGTCCTGCCTCGCTCTGCACTCAGCCGGCACATCAGCTCAACAATACTGCTGCTTGCCGCCATGTCGAGGTTTCCGGTTGGTTCATCTGCCAGTATCAGCACCGGGTCGTTGACGAGCGCCCGTGCCACAGCCACTTTGGCACGCTCGCCACCCGAGAGCTCGCTGGGCCGATGACGCAGCCGCGTCACAAACCCGACCTCCTCCAGCACAGCATATGCCCGCTCCAGAGCCGGCTTTCTCGCCAGACCCGCAATCAGCAGAGGCATCGCCACGTTCTCCAGAACCGTGAACTCGACCAGCAGATGGTGAAACTGAAAGACAAAACCGAGCTTCCGGTTGCGCAGCTGGGGCAGACTGGACGCAGGACAGGAGAAGACATCTGTACCATCAAGTAGTACCCGGCCGCTGGTGGGACGGTCGAGTCCACCCAGAATGTGGAGCAGCGTGGACTTGCCGCTGCCCGAGGGACCGAGAATGGCAACGACTTCACCCGGGCAGACTTCCAGATCCACACCGCGGAGAACCTCGAGCCGCTCTGGTCCGGAAGAGAACACCCGGGTCACCCGCTCTGCCCGCATTACCACCTTCTCCACGCAGTGCCCGCCGCAACTATTCATACCGGATTGCGTCAACCGGCTGCAGACGCGCCGCTTGCGCAGCAGGATAGACGGTGGCAAGTAGTGATATGACCAGAGCTGCTGTGCAGACCGCAACTACATCCCCGGTCTTGACCTCCACCGGCAGATTACGGATGAAATAGACATCTCCCGGCAGCTGCACGAAACGATAACGGTTGAGCAATGCTGAGACTGCAAACCCGGTGAACGCGCCCAGGACAGTTCCGATCAGACCCATTATCGAGCCGGCCAGCACAAATACACGGGTAACAACCGCCGGTCTGGCACCGATCGCCTTCAGGATTCCGATCTCTCTTGTCTTGCGTATCACCATCATTGTCAGCATACCGATGATATTGAAGGCTGCAACCAGAACGATCAGCACCAGCACAATGAACGTCACCGTCTTCTCCAGACGCAGGGCAGTGAAGAGGTTGCGGTTCTTGGAGATCCAGTCAGACGCCCGGTACGGCAGGCCGAGCGTTCTGGCAATGTTCCGCGCTATGGTGCCGGCAGCATCGACATTGCTGACCCTAACCTCATAGCCGCTTATCTCTCCCTCCATATCCAGAAATGTCTGCAGTTCCTTCAGGTCAACAAACATCGTGCTGGCGTCCACTTCGTACATACCCGAGTCAAAAATGCCCGCGACTCTGAATGCCCGTGTTCTCGGAATATGACCTAGCGGCGTGCTGGTTCCAGTGAAGGGTGAAGCGACTATCAGCCGGTCTCCCACTCCAATCCCGAGTGAGCGTGCCAGTTCGCAACCGATGACCGCTCCACCGGAGTCGAATGCCAGCTGCCCGCTGGTAATGCTGCCTGCCAGCGATCTCAGCTGCCATTCATGAGTTGCCTCCACGCCGGTCACTATCGCGCCCTCGATACTACCCCGGGCACGCACCACTGTCTTGAAATTGATGAAAGGCGCCACCCCCACGACCCCGGGAACCGTGCGGATTCTCGCAACAACCGATTCACCCTCATCGGCGGAGTATATAGGCCGGGAACCGATAACCGTAACCAGAATATGGGGAGTGGAGCCGAGTATCCGGTCACGCAGCTCGCGATGAAATCCGTTCTCCACTGAGAGGACGACGATAATCGCCGCCACCCCGACAAATATTCCGCCGGTCGCAATTGCGGCAACTCCAGAAAGAAACCGGCGGGAGCGTCCCCGCAGATAGCGCCAGGCAAGGAAAAGCTCAAAGTACAGCTGCCGGCCTCTCCCTGCTATCGTTGAGCCCAAGGTCAGCCTATCCTACTCCCCGGTGTCCTTCCCGTCCGACCGGGCACGCAACTGGGGAAAGAGGATCACGTCGCGGATCGATCCCGCATCGGCAAAGAGCATTGTCAGCCGGTCGATGCCGAGTCCCAGACCACCGGTAGGAGGCATACCGTGCTCAAGTGCGGCACAGTAGTCCTCGTCCACAGTCGCGTACTCCTCGTTCTGCCGGACTGCCTCCTCAAACCGTTCCCGCTGCTCAATGGGATCATTCAGCTCACTGAAGGCATTGCCCAGCTCCATCCCGCACACCACCGGCTCGAACCGCTCAACCAGCTCCGGGTTATCACGATGAACCTTGGCCAGAGGCGTGGTAATCTTGGGATAGTCAACCACAAACGTCGGCTCAGTCAGCTGCTCCTGAACAAGTTCAGAGAAAAGTTTGTCCAGCAGCTTGGCGTGCGAAATCTGCTGATCGGTCTCGATCCCGCACCGGGCTGCAACTCTGATGAGCTGCTCCCGTGAGAGTCGCAGCGGATTTTCGCCTGTCCGTTCTGCCAGCGCCTCCACAAATTTCACCCTTGCCCATGGTCTGCCAAAATCAAGCAGCTGACCGCCGAAGCTGACTGCGGTCTTGCCGGTCAGCTCCAGCGCCAGAAACCGGAACAACTCCTCAACCAGCACCATCATGTCGTTATAGTCCGCATAGGCACAATAGAGCTCCAGCTGAGTGAACTCGGGATTGTGGAACCGGTCTACGCCCTCATTACGAAAGTCCTTGCCGATCTCGTATACCCGCTCCATCCCGCCAACCACCAGCCGCTTCAGATAGAGCTCATCGGCAATCCGCAGAAACATCTTCTGTTCCAGTGCATTGCAGAAGGTTTCAAAGGGCCGGGCGGCGGCGCCGCCATAGATCGGCTGCAGAATCGGAGTCTCCACCTCCACAAAACCGCGTTCGTCCAGAAACCGGCGGATCAGACCTGTCAGCCGCGCCCGCAGCAGAAACACCCGCTTTGAGTCGGCATTCACAATCAGATCAAGATACCGCTGCCGGTAGCGCGTTTCGATATCCTTCAAGCCATGGAACTTCTCCGGCAAAGGCCGCAGCGACTTAGCCAGAAAAACCAGCGTGCGGACATTGACCGTTGTCTCACCGGTTCTGGTCTTGAACACCTCGCCACTGGCACCAACGATATCGCCCATATCCACAAGATCGAGCCGGTTGAAGACCTCCTCGCCCAGAACATCCCGGCGCAGATAGAGCTGAATGCGGCCTGAGCCGTCCTGAATGTGCCAGAACTCGGTCTTGCCGTGCTGCCGCCTTGACATCACCCTGCCAGCCACCGCAACGGTCTGACCCATCTCACCCGGACTGCCCGCAGCCGACATCTGCGCCTCTGCCAGCTTCAGCACCTCTGCTGCCTGATGTGTCCGCTGCCAGCTTGCCGGATACGGATCAATATTCAGTGCGCGCAGCCGGGAAAGCTTGTCGAGCCGGGCTGCCCGATCACGCTCTCCCGACGAACAGCATCCCGCATCATCTGATCGACTATTCATCGGCATCAACTATAGCCAATCCTGAGCCTTGAGTCAAAGAGACCACCGGCACCGATAACAGAGAAGCGAACCGGCCACGAACTGGCACTCCCAACCGCGCCTAAAGTAGGTGTGACCATGACCGCAGCTGCTCACCTCTGACTTGCAACTGCAGCTGTAGCTAGCGCCATGAGAGCATCCAAGACCGCTGCCTGACCTGCTGCGGCAACAGAACTCATGAGCACTGCCAGAACCCGATCCAACCCACCTGCCGGACTGACAACAGCTGCTGCAGCTGAACCTGCTGTCATAACAACACCCGGAATGGCAACAGACCCGCCAACCACTGGGGGAATGGGAGGGGCGAGCCAGACGGCTTCATGTTAACACTCTGGAATTCATATGGATATGACAACCATGGCACGCTCTGCCATATTAGTTATAGCTAATGCCGTCCGAAAACAGCTCCAACACTGCTGCTGCCTTTGCAGCAACCCCAATGACCGTACAGATCTGACACTTCTCAAGTCAGGCTTTTGGTGATATGTAACGCTGTTCTAACGGGTTAGTCCTCGGAAGTCCCCTGCCGGGGGCATGCCCCGGGCATGCCCCCCAGCTGTCCCCGGGTCTGCTCCAGGGCATGCCGGCAGGTCATTTCTGAGTCCGTATAGCAGGATCGGTTCCGCAGCTCGAGTCACAGTATGGGCATTATCAGGGCTGCTGACAGCATTCACAGTCCTTGCGCAAACTGAGATGGGCGGCAATAAGCTTTCAGGTGTGACTGCCTCTGCAGCTCATGCAGCCGGTCTGCCTGACAATGTCAGAACCGGCACCAGGGTGCACGCTCCTGACCGGGAGCACAGCAGGTGCGTGCGCTCTGCTGACGACCTGGCAGCAGTGACCGGAACCTGTTCAGAAGAGTCACTGTTCAGCGGGGTCGAAGGAACAGAAACAGCCTGGGAACAGAGAACTCTGCTAGCCTTTACTCACAGCTTCTTTTGTATTTGGTCATACTGTAACAATATGCCCGGCTGTGCGTTAGCATAGATTAATCCAGCGTAAACAGTCTGCTTATATCAATCTAACAGAGGGGGGTAGTATCTGGGGCAATGAAAGGAGCAACCTTGCACAGAACCGTCGTCCCAATGGCAGCGATCGCTGTCATCCTCAGCATCGGCGCTGCGCTTGAACCCGGCGAGACCGAGTTTGAGCACAACGGCTGGTTCCGTTACACAAACCAGTCTACCTCCCTGAAGGTGACCAAGCCATCAGTGAGCCGCCTCGCTCTGGAACGCGGCTATGTCCGGCTCTCCCATCAGTGGTCGAGTCTCTTCTTCACCAAGTTCACTCTGGATTTCTTCTCCTCTGACAAGTATGCGGATGGGTCCACTGTACGCCTCAAGGAGGCATATGCCGATTTCGTCCTTCCATTCCTTCCGGATTTCACCCTGACTGCCGGC
>JBDRUL010000082.1:0-5854 GCA_039801305.1 Caldifarciminota bacterium
GTTTGCGTAATAACGGACAAAGTCGACCAGAAAGCGGAACATCGCATAAAGTATGAGCAGGATCGAAAAGAGTACCCCATCCTTGAGCCGACGGCGTTCCAGCAAAAGGGCGAGACCAAACAGAACAAAACCGGCGATAGAAGAGTAAAGCTGAGTAGGATGTATCGGCACACCCGGAAACCTGCTTCCCGCCGGAGACGCAGGGGGAAAGACCATGCCCGGGAAACCCGGACACTCTATGCCGAAGCAGCAGCCGTTAAGAAAGCAGCCGATGCGCGTAAAACCCTAGCCGAGCATTATCCAGGGCATGACCGCATCAAGGAGCTTGACAAGCGGCAGACGGTTCACCCAGACAAAAACAAGACCGGCGGCAAAGCCGCCGATCAGCCCGCCATAGAACATCAAGCCTGACAGTCCGGGGGGATTGCCCCAGAACTTGACTATGTCAATCAGATTGTTTCTGAATTCGTCCCAGTGAAACGCAACATAGAAAAGACGTGAACCGAGGATAACTGCAATCAGCACCCAGAGTGCCAGGTCGGTTATTTTTCTTGGGTCAACGCCGAACCGTTTCGCCCGGTGCTCAGCTAGGGCGATGCCGGACATGAAGGAGATGAAGAGCATCACCCCATAGGAGTAAAGCTGCAGCCTACCCAGATTCAGCAGGATCGGGTACATCGGGTTCATCCTACTATTGCCTTTTCTCCAGTCAAGCATGTACAGCCGGCTGCAGAGAACCGGCCTCAGTCTATTGACTTCTCGCTTATCATCTGGATACTAGCTCGTGCCTCCGCGACTTCCCGACGAAGCAAGACTAAAAGAGATGCTCTTCTCGGCGCTGGCATTCGCTCGGACCAAGGTAGACTACGCCGATGTGTTGTGTGAGCGCGTCACCCGCATCGAGCTTCAGCAACTTTCTGATCGGCTGATTTCAAAACCCTTCAACGCCAAGTCACGTGTTCAACTCAGACTGCTGAGCGGTGGCAAGAAAGCTGAAATCAAAGTAGGGACACTTTCGCCCGAACCCCTCCGCACGGCAATTGTCAACGGGACAACGCTTCTGCAGGCATTGCCCGAACCCGAGAGACCGGTGAGACTGGCTCCAATACCTAATCCCAACCGAGTCACCTATGGCCACGCGGCCCCACGCCGTTTCCCCGCTGCGATCATTTTCAAGGCACTGCTGCAGGGGATATCGAATCTTGCCCGACAGTGCGAGTCTCGCCATGCCGCTCGTCGTCTTGAGATCAAACCGGAATTCTGGTTCTTCTCCCAGCGCGAGGAGAAGGTGATTGCTGATTCAGAAGGAGTATTCAAGACTCAGGTCATGCCCCGCACTTTCCTGCAGCTCCTCACGCGTGTCAAGGGTCCCGATGGCAGACTCACGCAGACGCGCGCGCGTCTGGGGCTCCCGCTGAGCTATGATTCCCTCTTCCGCCGGAAACAGAAAGGACTCGTACTTGCTCCTGCCACCGCAAGACACATAATCGACTGGCTGGAGAAGACAGTCGAGCTGCAGGACGCGATCACGCTTTCTCCTGAACAGATTTCTGAGTTTTCTCATCTCGTATTGCATTACACCACCATCGGCGTGTTTGTTCATGAAGCACTGGGACACAACTTCGAGGCAGACATTGTAAGAGCCGGAGGTTCCGGCATAATCGACCGTGATGGCAAACCACGAGGCGAGGTAGCGTCAGAAGACATCAACATTCTTGATGGTCCGCTGAACGGAAACTTCCGTCTGGGTTTCGGAACCGAATACATCGACGACGAAGGTGTCGAAGTACAGACCAAGGAACTCGCACGCAATGGACGGGTGACAGGAATGATCCTCGACCGTGAAACCGCTGCCCACTTCAACCTGCCACCCAACGGCGGGGCATTCAGCGAGATGGGAGACCAGCGTATCCCCCGTATGTCAAACACCTATCTTCTGCCTGCCTCTCGTCACAACTGGTACCGTACGCTGGAGCAGCTCATCGGAGATGTCAAGAAGGGAATTGTCCTTATCGGCACATCGGGCGGAGCCGTGTCACGGGACGGGATGTCTTCTTCTGTTCTTATTGGTCGTCTCATCGAAAACGGCAGGATTACAAAGACCGTGCGTCCTTCCAATTTCTCGGCTAAGACACTCCATGCGCTACGCTATGTCGATGCCTTTGCAGGCCCGATATCGATAGATGACGCCGGGTTCTGCGGCAAGGGGCAGACACGCTATGTTGGCGACGGCGGACCTACTTGGACGCGCATCCGCAACAACGAATTCGTCTCTCTCTCTGTGCAGGGGTAGTCATGGATTTGCTCTCTTTCGCTCAGGCAGCGCTGAAGCTGACCAACCAGCTGCAACTCGACGACATCGAGATGCTGCTCACATCAACCCACTCTCTTTCCGCCCGGATCGAAAACCGGGAGATTACTCTCCGCCTTGAAACTGACATCTTCTCAGCCGGAATCAGAGTACTCAAGTCGGGACGTATCGCGTACGTTCCCCTGACCGAACCCGATATATCGCTTCTCGAGGACGGCATCAACGCATCCCTTCCGCTTGCTGACCCGTCGCCGTTCGATCGCTTCACCGTAATGGACCGAGTGCGGGATGGTCTCCAGATGCACGATCCTGCAGTCGAGTCGCTCCTTGAACATCCGGCAGAGATTCGTGACCTGTGTCGGGACATTTCAGACCGGGCATTCGCAGTACACGGCATTGAAACGTTCGAAGGCGGAATCAACGTAACCGTGGAAGAACGGTTGGTAATGACTTGCTGCAGCCCCAGGTTCGCGCATGCCCGGCGCACAAGCTTCACCGCCTTTGCAGAAGTCAATTCCCGCGACTTCGACTTCGTGAGCAGCCGCCGACTGCCTGACCTCAACAGCTGCGCTGACCTGGGCGCCGACCTCGCCCGCAGCCAGCTCCACGTGGAAGCAACCCCTGATAGCGAAGGAATCAGAGGAAAAAACGTTCCGGTGCTGCTCCACCCTTATCTTGTCGAGTCGCTGGTACGCATGCTTGTTGCTGAACATCTGTACGCGTCCAATGCACAGGTCGGAATGTCGAGGCTGCATCTTGGCGAGAAGGTCGCCTCCTCGTTGATAACCCTATGGGATGATGCCACCGCCCCCTTCGATGGCTCCACCTTCCCGGTCGACGACGAGGGTTCGCCTGCACGACGCAACACGGTAATCGAGCAGGGTGTTCTGAAGATGTTTCTTTACGACCGCGCATCAGCAGTCCGCCACAACACCCAGTCAACCGGCAATGGTCGACGCCGACCAGTTCTTATTGAAGCCGAGCACGAAGCACCGGTACGCTGTGCTATCAACGATGTCTACATGATGGCAGGCACTACCCCGCTCAATGAGATCATCCGCACTATCAAGAACGGTTTGCTCGTCAAAGCTCTGCTAGGACTCCATGTCGCGAACAAAACCACTGCCGACATTGCCAACACTGTCCACTCAGGACGGATCATCCGCAACGGCGAGATGGCAGCCATGCCCGAGCCTGGGCGCTGGGCGGTAAAAGGCAATGCGCTCGACTGTCTGAAGAAGGTCAGCGCGGTCAGCTCCGAAACACTTCCGGTCGGCAGGGGCGTGCTGCCTTGGCTACTGACCGAACTTACGATCGCCTAGGGAATATTCACCAGTCCCGGCGCCAATCGCTCGAAGAATTTCAGGTGGACGAGCTGATATCCGAATCGCGACCGCATCAGCGCTTCACCAAATTCGGGTCGCCTAGGTCCGGCAATGATGATGATTTCCTTGAGAACAACGTGGGCAACCACCAGCCCGCCCAAGAACGCCAGCAGGAACCCGAACAGGTATCGACTATTGCCGGGTTCAAATTCAAACACCCGGCTTATGAGTGTTGCCAGAATCAATCCCAGCCCACCAAGAATGACGAAACTGCCGGCATAGGCAACCGGTTCAGGAATCTGAGACGATTGATGAAGGAGCGGCAGCAGCTTGTCGGCGGCAAAACCGGCACCTATGAGCAGAATTGTCTCGTAGAGAATCATCGCGAAGCTCAACTTCATCCGGAACAGCTGCAGCACTACCACTGCTGCCACTATCCCCAACGCTACGAAATCAATCCAGTTCATTGCTGCTGTGATCAGGCTGCCTTTGGTCTCTTCATGAATAGTACGACCTTGGTTATTGTGCCGTTACCGTCTGAACCGCTCGCTACTCCCACAAGATCCCAGCCCTCTGTGCCTAACTCGTTCAGATATTTCTCAATCTCCTCCTGCCCAGGCCGTGGTCGCTTGTCGCCAGGACGTTGTATTCCCATCCGAGCCATCGTGAGCACCGGACTCAGATGAATCTCTACTGTCACCATCCGGTATTCCCATTTTGTCATCGTTATGCTCCTCTTCTTGGTAGCCTATGCTAGCCGGCAACCCTGTCCAGTCAACCGAGAAAAGGTCAACCAGTCCACGTCCCAGATGAAAGAATCCTCCCGAACTGGAAAGGTGACCGATGGCATCGAAACGATGTTCTCTGTCCGTTCCCATGATTCACCTCTGCCGCCAGAGGAGTTCACCCGGCTGCCTCGCCGACCTGTCTATCTCGTCTTGGACCACTTGCGCAGCGCCTTCAATGTCGGTGCTATTTTCCGCACCGCCGACGCCGTGCGTGCCGCCGAGATCATCTGCTGCGGCTATACCTGCCATCCCCCTCACAAGAAACTGGCAAAAACATCTCTGGGCACCGATCGTTCAGTACCTTGGCGCTCATTTGTCGACACCAGTGCCGCTCTCGCCTGCCTGCACAGAGAAGGCGTCACTTGTGTTGCTCTTGAGACAACGGTTTCTGCAGTTCCCTACCACCGTTTCGAATGGCCGTTGCCCGTAGCCATTGTTCTGGGAAACGAAGCGCTAGGCGTATCTCAGTCTGCACTCGCGCTCTGTGATGCGATAGTCGAGCTGCCCGTAGCCGGTTTCAAAAACTCGCTCAACGTCGCCACCGCCGCGGCAGTCGTTCTCTATGAGATCTGTCGACAGCAGGGTTGGCTCGACCGCCCGGCTGACTAGTCTACAGGTCGAAACCTCGGCATCTGCGACCTGAGAACCGGTCGACGGTATATACCAGTTCCAAGAACAAATCCTTCCCAGACAACAAGCACAAAGCCGTCGTCAGCATCTGCTTCAATACATGTCTCACCGCCGTTCGCCAGAATAACCGCCTGCTCAGTAGTGACCCTGATACAATTGCGTGTCGCCCAGCGACCCAACAACTGCATTGCATGACTGGCCGGCTTGATGGAATGTGGGAAAATCCGACAGAATCTTATTCCCCGACGCAGCGGAACGAGTGCATCAAAACTCATCGCCTCAGGCGTACCAACGAAGACCGCTGCCGGCGTGCTCTCAAAAGCAAGTCCTGCCACAACACTGTCGGGTATGGCAAACCGGTCAAGTATCATCGCAACCTGCCGTCCGTACTCACCACGCCGACCCTTTGTCTCCCGGCATCCCCGGCCTGCCTTTTGCACTCGCGCCACAAAGAACGCCTCTGTATCGTTGTCCTGTGGTAGAATCCTCCGGCATAGCACTATCTCCGCGGGGAAAGTCTTCCCTTCCCATTCTTGTACCGCCGGCCGCATCGCAAGACCGGCAAGTTCCACCGGCAGCAAACTGGCGGTGGGCCGTTTGGCGAGAAGATGAGTTATCACTCCCTCGTTCTCCTCCGGCGCGATTGTACAGGTAGAATAGACCAGTTCTCCTCCTGGCTTGAGCGCGTCGAATCCGGCAATAATCAAACCCTTCTGCAGGCCGCTGAAACGTTGAATACCCCGCACCGACCAGCGCTCAAGTGCCTCGTCTGATTTTCGCAACGTCCCTTCAGAAGAGCA
>JBDRUL010000083.1:0-5804 GCA_039801305.1 Caldifarciminota bacterium
GGACAGTCTCGACCGCTTTATGCAGTGGTTCCGGCTTCATTACCATTCCGGCGCCACCTCCAAAAGGGTAGTCATCGACAGTCCGATGCCGATCTGAGGCGAAGTCCCTGGGGTTAACGAACTCAATCAAGAGGGAGCCGCTTGTCAGAGCTCTTCGTACCGGCCCCGACCTGAAAGGACCATCAAAGTACTCGGGAATGACCGATAGAACATGTACCAGCATGATGATAGGAAAAATCAGGCTCGCTAGGCTTATTCGAGGATCTCCAGTTGAGCCCGCTTACCTTTACGCATAGCCGCGGCGGCAAGAATTTCCCGAATAGCTTTGGCGGTGCGACCTTCGCGGCCGATCACCCTACCGATGTCACCTGGTCCAACACGGAGTTCGTACACTACAGTCTTCTCGCCGGCGACTTCCTTTATGGCGACCTGTTCAGGATGCTCAACCAGAGCTTTAGCTATGTATTCCACGAGTTCCTTCACGGTTGTACTCCTTCAGTCGTAGTCGTGGCCAAGTCACTGGCCGTTTGCTGTTCCAAAGCGGTTCCCGGTTCTGCAGCTGCCTTCGTCTGACGGTCAAAGATCTGAATCAGTGTGGATACCGTTGACGAGGGCTGAGCGCCACTACTTAGCCAGTACCGCACCCGTTCTATCCTAAGTTCTAGGGTTCTGCGCCTAGGGTCGTAGTGTCCTAGTAGCTCTATATAGCGGCTGTCACGAGCTCGGCGTGAATCGATAGCCACGACCCTATACGTAGGCCGGTTACGCAGCCCCATTCTTCTTAGTCTTATTCTAACCAAGTCACAGCTCCTTTTCGAGCAAAACGATACCGAAACTGGCTGCGATGTCAATAACTAGAGTTTCCGAAGCCGGAGCTTTGTGGTAAACAAGAATCACTTCTGCTCCGAAGTGCTACAGATTCTGTCTAGCTTCAATGCTAGGGAAGGCAATCCCTTTATGGTATCCCCTGGTTTAATGGAGTGGGATGCAAACCAGCCGCTGTTCATTTCGAGGGCGTACCGAGCTGGCCTTTCTGATAGATAACGGATAGTGGTATCATTTGGTGCCATTTCGACGATGTTGACTATGGTCCCTGCCGAATCGACAAAAGCAACACTAAGTGGCAAATAGGTGTTGTACATCCAAAAGCTTCTTGGTTCGTCAGATTCGAACACGAAGAGCATCCCGGAATCAGGTGCAAGTGATGAACGGAACATGAGCCCGCGCTGTCTAGTTATCTTGTCAGCTGCTACCTCGACAGCAATCTGGTGATCCTTGACCATCAGCTCGATTACTGGAAGCATGGGTGAAATGCGCAGACAACGCGCGTTGGCAGGCAGGTGCTGACGACAGCTGACTGCAAGCGCGGTCGTCAGAATGACGATCCACTCCGTGGTTCGTAGGCGAGGTGCTATTGACCAGTATGGACGGACTTGTTCGCTCAATTACAGGTGCGTGGTTTCGTCGGCGTATTCTGAATGACAATTCGGGACAGGTCTGCTACTTTCATGAAGATGGCGCGTACGTATTGCAAGAGGCGAAGACGGTTCTCTCTGGTTCTTAAGTCGTCGGACATGACCAATACCTCATCAAACAACTTGTCTATTGCTGGTCGCAGTTCCAAGAGCAAATCAAACGTTGCTGAATAGGCACAAGCATCGACCAAGCGGTCAACTTCTGGTCGAATTCTAAGCGCTTGTTGCCAAAGGGCAACCTCAGCGGGTTCGGTTAGCAGGTGTTCTTCGGGTAAACCGGTATCTTGCATTCCCTTTAAGATATTGGCAACGCGCTTCTGGCCGATTATTAGTCGTTCAAACTCCGGCCGCGTCCTGAACTGATTCAGAGCCCGTGCGCAAGCAAGAGCCGCTGTCGGGGTCTGCCAGTGGACGGAAGTCACCGCCTCGACTATGTCATGCTCTATATTAGCCTCAGCAAGGAATGCTAACACACGTTCTCGAAAGAAGTCAAGGATGCGTAGCATAACCACGTGGTCGGAGCGGGGAAATAAGCCGGATGCGAAGTTTGCCAGGGCTTCGACGTTCAGGAACATGTTTCCAGACTGGATGAGCCTCAATATATCAATTCCTTGGCGACGCAGCCCGAGCGGATCTTCCGAACCGGAAGGCACGAATCCGGCAAGAAACGATCCGACGATGTTGTCGGTCTTGTCGGCAATTGCCAGTAGCCGAGCCTCGGGAGCTAGGTCAGAGGCTGTCTTTGGCTTTTCAATGCCGGCAGTAAAGTGCTCCGGCCAATACTGCATTGATATAGCCGTTGATACTTCGGCAGGTTCCCCGAGCATCTTGGCATAAAAACCGCCCATTTCACCCTGCAAACTGGCGAACTCTTTCTCGCGCACAACTTGGGTAAGTAGGTCTGCCTTACACAGTAGTGCGGCGCGGTCCAAGACTTGAACGTCGACAGCAGGTACCTGCTGTGCAAGGTATGAGCACAGTTGCCGTATTCGCTGGGTCTTGTCGAATAAGGTTCCCATGCCTTCGAGCCAGATGACCCTTTTCTCTTGCTCCAACAGGGGTTCAAGACCCAGGTTGAGGTCGGCTTCGACAAAGAATTGCGCGTCACGTAGCCGTGAGTCGACAGCTTTCTCATACCAAACTTTGACTTGTCTCCTATTGCAGTTAGGTGTATTCGAAACCGCAATGAAAAAGGGGATCAGTCTTCCTCCAGTGGAGACAACAGCAAAGCAGCGCTGATGTCGGCGCAGAGTAGTCACGAGAACCGCTGGGGGAAGCTGTAGGTAGCTATTGTCAAATTGACCAAGGACGGGAACTGGCCACTCAACCGTATTGACCGTCTCTTCCACTAGACTAGGGTCATGGTAAAGTTTGCCTCCAACTTGCTCGGCTGTAACATTGAGTGCGGCGATAAGGGTACGCCGGCGCGATTGAGGTGAGGCAATTACTAGGTGTTCAGCTAACACTGTCTCATATTCGTCTGGAGTATGGATAACGCAACGAGAAGAAACACAGTTGCGATGACCGAAGGTCAAATTGTTTGCTATGAGCCCCGCAAACTCTATGGGGACTACTTCTTCCCCAAGCAAGCATAGCAGCCAGCGGATTGGCCGAGCAAAGTAGGTTCCTTCTTCTTGCCACCGCATTGGTCTAGCGAACTGTAAATGCAGTTGTTGAGGGAGAACCTTCCGTAGGATTTCAGCCGTCCTGATGGGCGGCTTTTCAAGTCTTAGATATACGTACTCTCCCTTCTCGGTTTGGCGGATAAGAAGATCGGCGGGGTTTCGGTTGTGGGTTTTAACGAAACCGATGGCAGCACTTGTGGGCTGGCCGAAAGCGTCGAAGGCTGCATGTCTTGGGGGGCCGATAATCTCAACCTCTCGTGGCGGTCGTTCGGTAGCAACGTCATCCACGCGAATGGCAAGGCGGCGCGGTGTGCAGAAGTACCGCGTTCCACCGTGAGGTATCCCTTCGTTATCCAGCACCTTAAGCATGCGCGTAGCGAGTTCGATGGTCGCTTCAGGGATAACAGTGGGAGGAAGTTCTTCGCAACCGAGTTCTAGAAGAAGAGGTTTCATTTGGCGATGATATTAGAGGCCTCAAAAGAAGTCAAGTTTCGTCTATGGCTCTGACTTGGGATTGACAACAGCTAGGCACGTGTTACATTAGCTTAAGCTATGAGTGACTTGTTGGCCAAGACGTTGTTTTGTAATCAATATGTCGGATATTCCCTCTGTGTCTTAGCGGAGTGGCGGTAACGACTTGAGAGTTTTCGTTATTGGCGGCGGTGGGCGGGAGCATGCTATTGTGTGGAAGCTCGTTCGTCATGGTCATAGGGTCTATTGTGCTCCTGGTAACGCAGGTATTTCTCGCCTCGCCCACTGTGAGAACATTCAGCCGTTAGATTTTGACAGTCTTATTCGGTTTGCTCGTAGCGAACGTGTTGATCTGGTGGTCGTAGGGCCTGAGGAGCCGCTTGTTGCCGGATTAGCAGATAGATTTCGGTCTTCAGGGTTTCGAGTATTCGGGCCGGGTTCTGATGGAGCGAGACTTGAAGGTGACAAGGCTTTTGGAAGAGAACTGATGGCTGAGTGCGGTATTCCGTCCCCGGAATTCCGAATCTTTGACAACTATGAGATGGCAGTTCGTCATATCCGCGGCTGCCGATTCCCGCCAGTAATCAAGGCTGCAGGGTTGGCAGCCGGCAAAGGAGTTGTTTTGCCTCGGACGCTTGAGGAGGCTGGTACAGTACTGAAAGAGATTATGATAGATGCCAAGTTTGGCGCTGCCGGCCAGAAGGTCATCGTGGAGGAACGCTTGGAGGGCGAGGAGGTATCGGTAATAGGAGTGTGTGATGGTGAGAGAACGGAGCTCCTAGTTCCTTCGCAGGACCACAAGCGTCTGCTTGACGGAGACGAGGGACCCAATACGGGGGGCATGGGCGCTTATGCGCCAGTCCCGATGATGACCCCAAAGCTTCGGCGCGAAGTTGAGGAGCGGGTGTTCCTGCCGCTGCTGCGGGGTCTGAGACGGCGGGGTGTTGATTATCGAGGCGCCATCTATTCGGGTTTGATGATAACTTCAGGAGGTCTAAAGGTTCTGGAGTTCAACTGCCGACTAGGCGATCCAGAGACCCAAGTTATTCTACCACTTCTTAGAGATGACCTTGCAGAAATAGCTTTGGCTTGTTCAGAAGGCAGGCTTGAGGCGAATAGTGTTGGACATTTTGAGCGGTGGGCACTGTGCGTAGTCGCGACAGTGCAGGGTTACCCCGGTGTCTACCAGAAGGGCCTTGTGGTGTCTTGTGGTGCAGTTGAGAGCGAGCAGGTGGTGGTATTTCATGCTGGAACAGCGCTCGATGAGGGTAGGATTGTAAGTACTGGCGGCCGTGTTTTGGGCGTGACCGGAATCGGTGATACTTTGCAGCAAGCAAGAGACGTGGCTTATGCAGCTTTAGAGCTTGTCAGTTTCAAGGGCATGTATTTCAGAAAGGACATTGGTGCAAGGGGTCTAGCCTACTTGCAAGGCTAGCGTATACATGATACAGACAACAAGAGTGGAGCTGGTCCCGGCTAGGGAGCTGGCACGAGCGTTACACCGGGGAATGATCGTTGCCCCTGTATTGGATGGGTGCTGTGTGCTTGGGCTTAATCCTGATGAGCTTACGAGTGCAGTGGGCAATGCCCACCGCCTTATTCTTGATAGGCAGGTGTTACATGAGCTACTTGGGCAGTATCCTGATTGCGAGGCTCTTGTCAGACTGTTGGACAGCCGGGCAGTGGTGGTTTTTCATTCTGATCATGGTGGCGGAATAGGCTTGGGCACAGAGCGTTATCTGATAAGACTGAAATGGCTGTTAGGACAAGAACTCTGGATTGGAATACCAGATGAGCCCACTGATCCAGTAGAGCTTGCGGAGATGCTCGGGGGGCGTGCGATACTTTTTGCCTGCAAGACGAGCGTAGGCAGAGGCCCAACTGTTGTTAATGTAAGCAAGAAACCACCTGTGATTGACAGACGTGGCGTTTTGTCGATACTAGAAGTAGAGGAAAGACTGGGTGGTCCTGTGCGTTTGAGGGACGGGATTATCTTCTCGGTACTTATTGTTTGCACTGGCAATTCGTGTCGGAGTCCATTGGCAGCCGCAGTCCTTGGCCAGATGTTGGAAGGAATGCCGGTGCTGGTTGGCTCGGCCGGTACTTCGGCGTCGGAGGGTGCACCGATATCTGATTCTGCAGTCAGAACAGCAGCTCGGATGGGTTTGGATATCAGTAGCGTGCGCGCGCGTCAGGTGACTGCGGAGATTTGCCAAGGTTCTGACTTGATTCT